>PEUB01000068.1 GCA_002780895.1 Nitrospirae bacterium CG02_land_8_20_14_3_00_41_53 | reverse complement strand
TATAAGGTTCGTCCCCAGCCTCCCGCCTTCCCTCCTCTGGAGAGTAAGGGCTTCCTTTAACTGATCTTCTGAGATAATGTTAGAGGCTATAAGGAGCTGACCTAATTTCGCTGCCATAGTCCTCGATTTGTCAGTCACCAAAAGTGACTCTCATCACCTCTTCTATAGAGGTAATCCCTTCTTTAATCTTGGTAAGGCCACTCGTCCTTAACGTCTTCATGCCGAGTCTAATAGCAGTCTTTTTTAACTCGTCTGCTGATGCACCTTCCAGGATGAGTTCCTTGAGTTCATCTTTGAGCGGCATAACCTCATAAAGGGCTATCCTTCCTTTATATCCGGAACCATTGCATGCAGGGCAACCCTTGCCCTTGTAGCATTTCATGGCCATTGCCTCTTCTTCTGAAAAACCTAAGCTTACAAGTGCGGGGACAGGAACCTTCTCCTCTTCCTTGCATTCCGTGCAGACCTTTCTGGTAAGCCTTTGGGAAGCAATAAGGATAACCGATGCTGCTACAAGGAATGGCTCAATACCCATATTCAATAACCTGCTAATAGTACCAGGGGCATCATTTGTGTGCAGGGTGCTCAGGACAAGATGGCCTGTCAGGGCTGCCTTAACCGCAATCTCGGCTGTCTCAAAGTCACGGATCTCTCCAACCATAATAATATCCGGGTCCTGCCTTAAAAAAGATCTTAAGGCTGCAGCAAATGTTAGGCCTATGTCTTCTTTCACCTGCACCTGATTTATCCCCAAAAAATTATACTCAACAGGGTCCTCAGCAGTTGATATATTAACACCTATCTTATTTAGGTAATTCAATGCAGAATAGAGGGTAGTTGTCTTGCCACATCCCGTAGGTCCTGTAACGAGGATCATGCCATATGGCTTATCCAGCGCACTCATGAAATCCCTTAATGGCTCTTCTTCAAATCCAAGCCTTGTAAGGTCCACCTGAAGGTTTGACTTATCTAAGAGCCTTAAAACAGTTCTTTCACCGAAAAGGCATGGGACAGTCGATACCCGAAAATCTATCTCTTTCTTTTTGCCGAGTTTTAGTTTAATCCTCCCATCCTGTGGAAGCCTTCTCTCTGCAATATCAAGGTTTGCCATTATCTTGAGCCTCGAGGTTACAGCAGCCTTTATCTTTACAGGTAGATTCATAACTGTATACATCACGCCGTCAACCCTTTGTCTTACCCTCAGGGAATTCTCATATGGTTCTATATGGACATCGCTTGCCCTTGCCTTTATCGAATTTATAAGGACGCCATTAACAAGTTTTACTATTGGTTGTGCCACCTCCTTTACAGCTTCATCTTCTTTTTCCTCTACCACCTCAATATCTTCGAGGGCATTATCCACTATCCTGTCAAATTCATCAACATCGGTCATAAAACCTTCATCAAATGAACTTGTTGCTTCTTCATCTCTGATGTCCTCGTCCGAGAGTGTATAATCCTTTGCCTGAACTACCTGAGTTGTGGCCGACTTTTTTGCCGCAATAAGGGCGTCACCATGACCCGCA
>PEUB01000121.1 GCA_002780895.1 Nitrospirae bacterium CG02_land_8_20_14_3_00_41_53 | reverse complement strand
AACCTTATTAAGCTGATACTCCACAATCCCTGATGCACCTGCCATCTTGAGTTTCGGTATAATGTCTCGCACAACCTTTTCATTTATGATAACCTCAAGGGCATACCACCCCTGATCAGAAAGCTGAGATATAGTTGGTGAATGCATTGCAGAAAGAAGGGACATAACCCGTTTTAGAGACTTCTTAGGCACATTCATTTTAAGTCCGACCTTTTCTTCAGCAGCAAGGGCGCCCTTAAGAAGCAGAGATATATTTTCCATCTTCTGCCTCTTCCATTTATCATGCCAAGCCTTATTGTTTGCAATAAACCTTGTACTTGACTGAAGAATAGTCTCAATGATCCTCAGATTATTCGCCTTAAGAGAAGTGCCTGTCTCAGTGAGTTCAACAATCGCATCAGCTAAGTGAGGCGGTTTGACCTCTGTTGCACCCCATGAAAAATCTACCTCAGCCTTTATACCATTAGATTTAAGGTATCTCTTAGTAAATCCAACAAGTTCTGTCGCAATCCGCTTTCCATTCAGGTCTTTTAGTGTCTTTATCCTGGAATCATTTGGAACTGCAATTACCCATTTCACAGGCCTGAGACCTTCTTTTGCATAAATAAGCTCAGCAACCTCATGCACATCAGCATTCTGTTCCATTATCCAGTCCTTGCCTGTAAGTCCGCAATCAAGTATTCCGTCATCAACATATCTTGCCATCTCCTGTGCCCTGATTAACATGGCTTCTACCTCAGGATCATCAAAGGATGGATAATAAGAACGGCTTAATATTGTAATGTGGTATCCTGCCTTTCTAAAAAGTTTTAATGTTGACTCTTGAAGGCTGCCTTTCGGAAGACCAAGTCTTAATATTTTATTCATAGTCTCACCCTTTCAAATATAATATGCTTTAAAAACATGTGATATAATTAAGTTATATAATTTATCATATTACTGATGTTGTTACAAGAAAATCATTTTAATAATCATAGTAATCCCCCTCGGTCCCCCTTTAGCAAAGGGGGATTAAGGGGGATTTGATTGAAATGGATTTTACACCTTTACAAAATATCATTAAAGACGGGTTTAAAGATTCTCGCATTTACAATCTCACTGGCTCATCTGCTGCCCTTTTTCTTGCCCTTTATGATAAACCATTTCTTGCAGTTGAATTAACCGAAGAACTTGCAGAGGAGCTCTATAAGGATATTAATTTTTTCAGAAAGGCATTAAAAAAAGAGCATGTCCTCTTGCTTCCAGAGCCTGATGGCCCTTCACTTTCAGGTAAAAGGGCAAAAGTAGTTTATTCACTCAAGGAAAACGATTCTCTCGTTAGTTCTTTTAAAAATCTTAAATCACCAATATGGCCTAAGAAAGAAATTAATCCCCCCTCACCCCCCCATAGCAAGGGGGGACAAAAGGGGGGTAAAGAGGAGATGGGGGGATTTTCAATAGAAAAAAGTGTTTTAAATCTCAAAAAAGGCGTGGAGACCAGCAGGACAGAAATTGAAAAAAGACTTCAGGAGATAGGTTACAAAAATGTCCCGCTTGTTGTCGAACAGGGAGAATACAGCCGTCGTGGATGGCTTTTAGATATTTTCCCTTCGACATCAGAAAATCCTCTAAGGCTTGAATTTTTTGGGGATGAAATAGAAACCATGAAGATTTTTGACGTCGAAACTCAGAGATCCAGAGAAGATGTTTCTCAGTTTTTAATATTCCCTGCAGAAGATCCCCTGTCAGGCACAACACTACTTGGGTTGACGGGTAATAAAAGATACTTTTTTTCAGATTCGATCCAGGAAAAAGATGGACTTCCCGGTGATATTACATTTTTTTCAAGATATTCCATAAGAGGTCACGGTTATGATGCAGGGGTACTTTCATTAAAAGGTCTGGGGATTATTCCTGAAGAAAGAAAAAATATAGAGGAATTACCACAAAAAATTAAGCACTTCCAGTCAGAGATTCGCCTTATTTCCTCATCAAATAGCCAGGCAGAGAGGCTTAAAAACATACTGATAGAAGGAGGTGTAGTTGCACCCGTCATAGATAAGACAGAGATTTTTGAGTATAAGGGAAGTGTTTCGATAACCGTCGGCGACCTTTCGTCAGGCCTCTTTTTACCGGGCATCTTAATCCTGACCGAAAAAGAGATATTCGGTGGAAGGCCTGGCTACAGGTCAATCAAAAAATCAAAAGTAGCAAGGCTTCTCGCCACACTCGATGACCTTAGACCCGGCGACTTTGTTGTCCACAAAGACCATGGCATTGGAAGCTTTCATGGACTTATGCGGCAGAGCATAGAAGGTATCGAAGAAGACCTCTTGCTGATTGAATATGAAGGTGGAAGGTTATATTTACCCCTTCAAGGTATTAACAGCATCCAGAAATATCATTCTGAAGAAGGCATTATTCCAAAAATTGACAGGCTCGGAGGGAAGACCTGGCAGAGAACAAAAGAGAGAGTAAAAAAGAAGATACACGAGATGGCAGGAAAACTCGTTGCCCTTTATGCAGAGAGAAAGGTCTATAAGGGTTTTTCATTCAGCCCTGATACCGAACTCCACAGGGAATTTGACAGCTTCTTCCCCTACGAAGAGACACCTGATCAGATAAAGGCAGTAGAAGATATTAAAAGGGATATGGAATCAGAAAAACCAATGGACAGACTTATCTGCGGAGATGTTGGATATGGAAAGACAGAGGTCGCAATGAAGGCAGCATTCAAGGCAGTATATGATGGCCGGCAGGTGGCTGTGCTTGTGCCTACTACAATACTATGTGAACAACATTACAGGACTTTCAAAACAAGGTTTTCTGCATTTCCTGTCAGGATAGATTATCTGAGCAGGTTTAAATCAAAGAAGGACCAGAAAGAAACAATTAAGACGCTGTTAAACGGCGATATTGACATAATTATAGGGACACACAGCCTTCTCAACCGGGATATAAGCTTTCATGAACTCGGCCTACTTATCATTGATGAGGAACACAGGTTCGGTGTCAGGCAGAAGGAAAAGATAAAAGAGTTGGAAAAAGGCGTTGATGTTATCACTCTCACTGCAACGCCTATACCCAGAACACTCTATATGGCGCTATCAGATATAAGAGATATGAGTACAATCGAGACACCTCCAGAGGAAAGACTCGCTGTCAAAAGCATTGTCTCTGTATTCGATGAGGGGTTGATAAAAGAAGCTATAAAAAGAGAACTGGAAAGAAACGGTCAGGTATTTTTTGTACATAACAGGATAAAGAGTATTTATAAGATAGCCGACTACCTTTTGAAACTTCTGCCTTCAGCAAGGATAGCAGTTGCACATGGCCAGATGGCTGAGAAGGAACTCGAAACAGCTATGCTCAAATTTTACGGGTACAAAATAGATGTGCTTCTGGCCACAGCCATAATTGGTTCAGGGCTCGATATACCAACAGCTAATACAATCATCATTGACAGGGCAGACATGATGGGACTTGCTGATCTCTATCAGCTCAGGGGCCGTGTTGGGAGAGGTAATGTGAGGGCATATGCTTATTTTCTAATCCCTGGTAAAGATATCATCACGGAAGAGGCTAAGAAGAGATTGCAGGCAATACAGGAGATGAGCTATCTTGGAGCAGGCTTCAGGCTTGCCTTAAAAGACCTGGAAATCAGAGGTACAGGGAACCTCCTTGGCGCTGAACAATCAGGGCATATCCATGCAGTTGGCTTTGACCTCTATATAGAGATGTTAGAGAAGGCTGTAGCAGAGTTAAAAGGCATGACGATAGAAGAAGAGTTTGAGCCTTCAATAAGTTTAAGGGTTAATGCCTTCATACCAGAAGAATATATAGATGATATAACTCTCAGGCTGAGCCTTTATAGAAGGATTGCATCATCAAAGACAAATGAGGCCATAGAAGCAATTGAATTAGAGATAGACGACAGGTTTGGCAGGATACCAGATGAGGTTAAAAACCTCTTAGATATAATGAGATTAAAGACAATGGCAAGAGAGCTCCTCGTTACAAAGATCCAGGACGTGCAGGGGAAGGTTCGAATAGTATTTTCTCCTGATACAAAAGTGGAACCCCGTGATATATTCGAACTTCGCAAGAAAAGAAATGGAAAAATTAAATTCTTACCGGACGGCTTTGAGGTCGATTTAATGGGATTTCCACGGGAAAGAATCTATGAAGAAATCTCGTACCTCTTTACTTGTTTGCCCATTTCTGATAGTTTTAATAAGGAGAATTAAGGGTTGAAAATAAGAAGTATTATTATTTTTCTTACAATATTTCTATTCTCTTGTTCAACTACTAAGACAGGAGAAAATATTCAGAAGGCGAATGCCCATTATCAATTAGGCATATCATATATTAATGACAACAATATTCAACCGGCATTTATAGAGTTTCAGAAGGCGCTGGAGCTTAACCCCAATAATAAAGAAATCCTTAATGCGATCGGCATCATATATCTTCTGAAGCTTGAGAACTATCCAGAGGCTGTAAAGTATTTCCAGAAGGCTTTAAAGATAGATAAAAACTTTTCAGAGGCATCGAACCTCCTTGGTTTTGCATACGAAAAAACAGGGAGATTCGATGAGGCCATTGAATCATATAAAATGGCATTGTCAAACACCTTATACAAAAATCCTGAAAAGGCATTCAATAATTTAGGCAGGGTATATTACAGGATAAAAAAATACGATGATGCAATAGATGCATATAAGGAGGCTTTAAGGAGATATTCCGATTTTCATTTACCATATTATGGTCTGGCGCTCTGTTATAATGCTAAAGGCCAATATGGCGATGCCGCAACTGCTATTACGCGTGCAATAGATTTTGACCCTCTTTATAAAGGAGATAAGGACAAGGCAAAAGAGGACTTTGAAAACAAAAAACTAATAGCAAAAGGCGAAGAAGAAAAAGATATAGCTGACTTTATTGAGATATTGAGATATTAAAGCCTGGTGTTATTTTATAAAATAAATTCCAAGTAATTTTCACGATTGATTATCTTAAATTCAGCATTGTCATATGTTTTACACCAGTCTTTCGGCTCTTTCATTTTTTGCTTTAATGTAAATCCATAAATTTGTCAAAATTTATGGATTTACTATTTCGAAGGTGGCAATGCCGAAATAGTTAACTATGAAGATTACCATTGAGGAGGTATTATTATGAGCATGCACGACCCTGCTCATCCGGGGGAAGTTTTGTTAATTCTAAGTCTGAGTAGTCTCTGAGTAGGGTCAAGTCTTGAAATATCAGTTTTTTATTCTACCTGTTGAACACATTATTTATATTTCTTCTCTTTCGCCCCTGTTTGCCACGCTATAAGTCCCAAAATGTAGAAGTACAATGCTCTGAGAAAATCAATAGGGGTCGCGTCTCAATATTCAACATTTCCACCACACATTCACTTCAACCCTAACTGTTGTGGAGGAAAATCGATTACCTCGCAAGACGCTCTCAGTGCTTTCTGCGTCTTCTTACTGAGCTTCAATGATCTCATAACCGAATCCAACCGATTAGGATCGAGCTGCCGGGCAATGGCGGCACATTGATCAAGGTCCTTCTTAAGCGATATTCCCATTTCCCCTTCTTTTGCCGGCACGCAGGATTTTATTCAGATAGGCAATTTTCTTTTCATAAGACTGCATTTCCTTTTCGTATTTTTTTCTCATTGCAAGCTTTTTTAATATCTCCTGCACTTTTTTATTAGATACGTGCTTGCTGATAACCTTCTCACCTTCGCGATATTTCAGATAATAGTAGGAATACACTTTGTTCTTGTAGCGCTTTTTCCGTTCGCTTATCGAACCTTTCGGAAGCTCAGATACAGACTTCTCAAGACTGTCAAGCATCTCATGGCAACGCTTAAGTTCATCGCGAAGCATGCCGCTTATGACCTTATCCTTTTCCACCACTTTCATGCTCTTATTATGCTTTGTGTGGTGGAAAATAGCAAGAGCTTTTATTCGGGTCAACGCTATTTTGCAGGCTCTCAACATTGCTATCGGGAATCAACGTCCTGAACGAGAGTTCGGCTCTGCGACTTTGCAGGCGAAAGGCGCAACCGATTAAAAATATCTAAATCGTGGAGTAAATGAAGAAAGCAACAATACCCTGACGCTGTCTGATAGAGCAAATCCTGTCTAAATGAAGTAGATGGTGGGACAAATGAGAGATGATTGGATGGAAGAAAAAATGAAAGTTTGAAAAAATAAAGAATACGGCAGGAGAGGGTGACACCTTTTATGCTTTTTCTTTACTTTTTAAATATGAACGTTTTTGATAAAATGAAGAAGCAATGATAAAGAATAAAGAAGTGCTTAAGAAATTCGAAGACAGATTTATAAGAGAAGAAAAAATCCTGCCTTTTACCCAGGCCATCAGGCTCTTCACAGATATGTGGAATGAAGGAGTAAAACTTGGTGTGCTGCCCCCTAAAAACCCATCAGAGGGGATAGAGGTGGATATAAGAATTGCGAAGGTTCTTAATTCATGTTTGAAGAAATCCTCTCAAAAATAGCGGCAAGTCTTAAAAAACACGCTATACCTTATATGATCATCGGAGGGCAGGCTGTATTGCTTTACGGAGAACCCCGTCTTACCAGCTCGTCGAAAGATAATAAGCTAAAAATCTATTTCAAAAAGCTTGTCTAAGTTGTCAAACTCAATCTTATTTCAACCCCAGCACATCCTGCATATCATACAATCCTGCTGGTTTGCCATATACCCACTTAGCTGCTCTTAGAGCGCCTCTTGCGAATGTATCCCTGCTCGATACCTTATGGGTAACCTCAATCCTCTCTCCAAGACCGCCAAATATAACCGTGTGTTCTCCAACAATGTCACCTGCACGAATAGTCTGTATCCCAATTTCTTTGCTGGTTCTCTCACCGATTATCCCCTTTCTTGCATAAACTCCAACCTCATCAAGATTTCTGTTTAAGGCATCTGCGATTACCTGTGCCATTTTCAAAGCGGTACCGCTTGGGGCATCCTTCTTCATCCTGTGGTGCGCCTCGATAATCTCAACGTCGTAAGCATCGCCAAGTACCTTTGCAATATCCTGCAATACCTTTAGAAGAAGGTTTACACCCATACTCATATTGGATGCCATTACACATGGGATTTTTTTAGTAAGTTTAGCGACTTCTTTCATATCATCTTTTGTGAAACCGGTCGTCCCGATGACCATGGCCTTACCTTTTGAGGATGCAAGTTTCAGATGTTCCTTTGATGCTTCTACTGTAGTAAAAGAGATAACTAAATCAACATTGCCGATGATTGATTCAAGACTATCTGCGAGTGTTACACCTGTATTCCCAATGCCGACTATTGTCCCGATGTCTTTGCCTATATCTTTATGTCCCTTTCTCTCAAATGCACCTGCTAATTGTAATTCTTTATATTCTTTTGAGAGAGCAGTGATCCTGCTTCCCATCCTCCCTGCTGCACCTGCAACCGCTATCTTAATCATAACCCCTCCTATTGTCACTTTTCCTCTTTTTTTTCTTCTTCTGCTACTCCTTCTATTTCTTCTTCACTTTTAATAGGTATTTTGTATTCTTCTGATACCCATTTACCGAGGTCGATGAGTTTGCACCTCTCGGAACAAAATGGCCTCCATGGATTCTCCTCCCAAGTTGTTGTATTCTTACATACAGGACAGATAATTTTCACAACTAATTCTGAATCTTTTGGTCTGTTTTTTTCAAGTTTTTAATCACAATGAATATCTCATGCTACCATCGCATGTTTGAGCCTTGATAGTTTATTCCTTAAGAATTTGCCCGTATAGGAATCAGGGTTCATGCTGACCGACTCTGGAGTGCCTTCTGCAACAACCTTCCCTCCTTCCTCACCGCCTTCAGGTCCAAGGTCTATAATATAGTCAGCAGACTTTATCACATCAAGGTTATGTTCAATTATGATAACTGTATTCCCTGAATCAACAAGGCTGTTTATTACACTGAGCAGTCTTTGTATATCAACAAAATGGAGTCCTGTTGTGGGTTCATCAAGTAAATAGAGCGTGTTGCCTGTTGATTTTTTCCCGAGCTCTTTTGAGAGCCTTACCCTCTGTGCCTCTCCGCCTGAAAGTGTTGATGCAGGTTGTCCAAGCTGTAAATACCCAAGCCCTACATCTTCAAGTACCTCGAGTTTTTGTTTTATATGAGGGATTGACAAAAAAAATTGAAGTGCCTCGGATATGGTCATCTCAAGCACCTCTGCAATGTTCTTCCCTTTATATCTTATATCGAGGGTCTCTTTATTGTATCTTTTCCCCTTACAGGTATCGCATGATATATAAACATCAGGAAGGAAATGCATCTCTACCTTAATCAGTCCGTCTCCATGGCAGGATTCACACCTTCCGCCTGAAAGATTGAAACTGAACCTCGAGGGAGCATATCCCCTTATTTTTGAATCAGAAACCTGTGCAAATAACCCTCTAATAAATGAGAAGACCCCGGTATATGTTGCTGGATTAGACCTGGGTGTTTTTCCAAGAGGTGATTGATCAACACATATCACACGGTCTATCTTATCTATGCCTATAATTTCTTTGTATCGGCCGGGTATTAATCTGCTTCCATATATCTCCCTGCAAAGTGCCTTATAAAGTATCTCGAGCACGAGCGTGCTTTTACCTGAACCTGAAACCCCTGTAACACATGTGAAAATTCCAAGCGGGATATTAACATTAATATCCTTGAGATTAAATTCCTGGGCGCCTATTATCTTTATAAAGTCTTTTGGATCTCTTCTCACAAAAGGGATGTCTATTGACATCAAACCACTGAGGTATTTCCCGGTTATTGATTTTTCGTTCTTCTCTATTTCCTCAGGTTTCCCTGAAGCCACAATCCAACCACCCCTGAGCCCCGCACCCGGCCCCATATCGACAACATAATCAGCCCATCTTATTGTCTCCTCATCATGTTCGACAACAATAACAGTGTTGCCTGCGTCTCTTATTGATGAAAGGCTTTCAAGGAGTTTTTTGCAGTCCCTCGGGTGCATGCCGATACTCGGTTCATCGAGGATATAGAGGACACCTGTGAGGGAAGAACCAAGTTGTGCCGCAAGCCTTATCCTCTGGGCCTCTCCGCCTGATAGCGTAAGGGATGACCTGTCAAGGGTGAGATAATTGAGTCCTACTTTTTCCAGAAAATAAAGTCTGTCCTTTACTTCTTTAAGGACACGTGATGCAATTATCTGTTCTCTCTCTGTAAGCTTTAGACTGCTGATGAAAAATACTGCATCCTTTACCGACATCCTTGCAAATTCACCTATGTTTATGCCCTGTATTTT
This sequence comes from Nitrospirae bacterium CG02_land_8_20_14_3_00_41_53, assembly GCA_002780895.1. GTDB lineage: Bacteria > Nitrospirota > Thermodesulfovibrionia > Thermodesulfovibrionales > SM23-35 > 0-14-3-00-41-53. The sequence goes on along the minus strand of PEUB01000121.1, from coordinate 2,233 downwards.
TATGCTCAGCGCCTCTTTTCGCAATCTCAATCCTTCACAGAGCCTGCAGTATTTGTGTTCTTCAAGCTCAATAGAATCTTCCTCAAGATTCTCAAGGCCCAGCCCCTTACATCTCGGGCAAGCGCCCTGCTTGCTGTTAAATGAGAAGAACATCGGGGTTACCTCAGGGTAGCTTATACCGCAATTCAGGCATACCGTGGTTTTTGAGAAGAGGATATCCCTGTTTTTTTCGATGAGATTTATAACCACTGTATCTGAGTAAGTAAGGGCTGTCTCGATTGCGTCTTTTAACTGGCGCTCAATGGCTGGCTTTATGATAAGCCTGTCTATGACAATCTCTATTGTATGGCGTTTATGTTTCCTGAGAGAAATATCTTTTGTCAGGTCCATCATCTCACCATCTATCCTCGCCCTTATAAAACCTTCTCTGCGCATCTCCTGAAGCTCTTTCCTGTATTCACCCTTTCTGTCCCTGACTATCGGAGCAAGGATCTGAAGCCTGCTTCCCTGCGGCAGGGACATAACTGAATTAATGATATCCGCGGATTCCTGTTTTGATATAATAGAGCCGCAATTATAGCAGTACGGCCGACCTATCCTTGTGTAAAGGACACGCATATAATCATATATCTCAGTGATGGTGCCGACAGTCGAGCGCGGGCTTTTGTTAACGGTCTTCTGGCCTATTGAAATGGACGGAGACAGTCCCTTTATATAGTCAACATCAGGCTTATGAAGCTGCTCAATGAACTGTCTGGCATAAGCAGATAGGCTTTCGACATAGCGCCTCTGCCCCTCTGCATATATAGTGTCGATGGCAAGTGATGATTTGCCCGAACCTGACGGGCCTGTTATTACAGTTATTGCATCTCTGGGTATGGAGAGGTCAATATTTTTGAGATTATGCTCCCTTGCTCCCTTTATGATTACAAATTCCTGCATGTGCTTAACTATTCAGTATAACACACAAATTATTTAAGGCTCTTGACGAAATTTGTATGCTAAAGGTTTCTTTTTAAAGAAGGATATTATAATATATGCCTATGAGAAAGATTTTAATATTAGCGTTTTTATTCATATTCCCGGCCATCTCTTACTCCCAGCCTTCAATAGTATTTGATACAGAGAACTATGACTTTGGGACAGTAGCCCAGTCTGATACAATCGAACATAGTTTTGATTTTACAAATACTGGAAATGAAGAGCTCGTCATAGAAAAATTGGTTCCATCATGAGGATGCGCAGCAGTGATGGCTAGTTCAAGCCGTCTGAAGCCTGGAGAAAAAGGAAATATTATTGCAAAGATTGGCATAAAAGGCAGAGCAGGTTCTATCTCTAAAAGCGTGCAGATTTTCTCTAACGACCCTGAGAAGAAAGTTCTTACTCTCATTCTCAGGGCGACAATACAGTAGTAGCCGTTAAAAATATTCAGGCTCGCGAGTTTCTCTGCCTTAAAATAATAAGCCCTGCTGCTGCAACCAGAAACATCAGGATACTGATTCCCTGTGATACAGAAAGTTGAGGTGTAATAAACCCTCTGCTTACATCCCCTCTAAAGAATTCAACTATAAACCTCAGGACAGAATAAAGAAGCAAATATGTCATGAAAAGCTGACCGTTAAATGACTTATTTCTTCTAAGGGCTATGAGTATAAGAAAATTAATAAACTCCCCTGCAGACTCATAGAGTTGTGTTGGGTGCAGAGGTATCCCGATTTGGGCAAGGGATTGGGGGTTAGTAAATGTAACCGCCCATGGAAGCGATTCAGCAGGTTTTCCATAACAGCAGCCGGCAAAAAAACATCCGAGTCTTCCAAGAGCGTGACCTATTGCGATTGAGGGTGCAAATACATCTGCCGTCATCCATATGCCAAGGCCATTCTTTTTTGCATACCAGATAACAGATGGGATAGCAAATAAGACACCCCCGTAAAAGACAAGGCCTCCTTCCCATATCTTGAAGATATCCAGGGGATTTTTAATATAGTAACTGTAATTCAAAAAAATAAAAAAAAGCCTTGAACCCATAATGGCTGATAGGAGTATATAAAACCCGAGGTCAATTATTTTATCTGCTGGGATGCCTTCTTTTCTTGCCTGCCTGACAGCAAGGCCAAGGCCGAGAAGAAATCCAGCAGCCACAAGGAGGCCGTAGGTGTGTATTGTTAAAGGTCCGAATCTGAATAATATAGGGTGCATGGTATTTTATAATAGCATAGATAGGATTTGTCCG
>PEUB01000157.1 GCA_002780895.1 Nitrospirae bacterium CG02_land_8_20_14_3_00_41_53 | reverse complement strand
AATTTGAAATGACCTCGTCGTAGAATTCTAAAATTTGGCAAAGACGGGATTTATACCAGCTTTTCTTTTCCCCACTGTCTGAATTGCAAAGAAATATTGTATTAAGTTGACATTTCTTTTAAACCTAATCTATGCTTAAAGCAACCCCTGGGGGAGGCTGTAATGCCTGAGAGTCCCGATTTAGTGGGAGACCCCACGAACCTGATACGGATAATGCCGACGTAGGGAAGGGAAATAGACCGTATCCTTCAGGGATGCGGTTTTTTGTTTTTATGAGACTTGTAGTTAACGAAAAAATATTTGAGACATCAAATGCGGAAACCATAATGGCACTTCTTAATGAGCTTAGGATTGAGCCAGGTCAGGTTGCTGTTGAGGTAAATCTATCTATAATAAAGAAGGCTGAATACTCAACCTTCAGGCTGAATGACGGAGATAAAGTTGAGATAGTGAATTTTGTTGGAGGTGGATGAATATGAATATGATGGATGATAAACTTGTAATCAGGGGCATAGAATTCCAATCACGGCTCCTGGTGGGGACTGGTAAGTATAAGGATTTTGCAGAGACAAAAAAGGCAATAGAGGCTTCAGGCGCTCATGTCGTGACTGTTGCTGTGAGGAGGGTAAATATCATAGACAGGAAGTCCGAGAACCTGCTTGACTACATTGACCCTAAAAAATACAAGATACTGCCGAATACTGCTGGCTGCTACACTGTAGAAGACGCCTTAAGGTATTCAAGACTTGCCAGAGAAGCAGGCATCTCAGACCTTATAAAGCTTGAGGTAATCGGGGATGAAAAAACCCTTTTCCCTGATACATGGGGTCTTTTGAAGGCAACGGAGATTCTTGCAAAAGAGGGTTTTATAGTCCTTCCATATACAAACGATGACCCTGTAATGGCAAAGCGGCTTGAAGATGCTGGTGCTGCTGCTGTTATGCCCCTCGGTGCACCTATTGGTTCTGGTCTTGGAATCAGGAATCCATACAACCTAAAGATAATACTTGAGACAGTGAATCTGCCTCTTATTGTTGATGCAGGTGTAGGAACTGCATCCGATGCAGCTATAGCAATGGAGCTCGGGTGTGACGCAGTATTGATTAATACTGGAATTGCAGGCGCTAAAGATCCGATTGCAATGGCAGAGGCAATGAAGCATGCTGTTATTGCCGGAAGACTCGCATATATGGCTGGAAGGATTCCTAAAAAACTATATGCCACTGCAAGCAGCCCGATAGAGGGGATGCTTTGAGAAAAAGGCAGGACATAATATTTTCGCTCATTCTCGGTTGCAACGACCTCCGAGGTTTTTGCCTCTTTATTTTTAATAAAAAACTGTTGGGACTATCGGCAAAAAAAGCCGCTCAAATATCATGTCCTGCCTTTATGTAATGAGACGGGAAGTAAGGAGTTGATAGATTTTAAATTATACCTGATAACTGATAGGAATTTGTTTAATGCTCAGTGTTCACTGTACCTTGCAATAGAAGATGCACTTAAGGCAGGGATAAAAGTTATCCAATTAAGAGAGAAGGACTTAGGCACAAGAGATTTATTGAATATGGCATACATGATGAGAGATTTGACAGAGCAGTATAACGCCCGGCTGTTTATAAATGACAGGGTTGATATCGCACTTGCTGTCGGAGCAGATGGCGTACATCTTGGCCAAAACAGCATGTCGGCACGTCCAGTCAGGAAAATTTCAGGCAACAAACTTCTGATTGGTGTATCAACCCATGGTATTGATGAAGCTATCGAGGCAGAAAAAGATGGAGCAGATTTTATAACCCTTGGTCCGATTTATCAGACTCCATCTAAACTAAAATATGGCAATCCAATTGGTATTGATACTCTCAGGAAAGTAAAATCCAAGGTCTCAATACCAGTACTTGCAATCGGAGGGATTAAAGTGGATAAGGTTAAAGAAGTAACTGAGGTTGGTGCTGATGGCATTGCATTGATATCTGCAATTTTGACTGCAGAGAATATCAAAGAAACAACAGAAGAATTTATGAGGTTGCTGAAATGACAAGAATAGAATTGGCAAAAAAAGGGATTATTACTGATGAAATGAAGGGAACAGCCCTCTCTGAAGGCATAACACCTGAAAGGCTCGCTGCTGATATAGCAGAGGGATTAACAGTAATCCCCATGAATATTAATCATAATATAAAACCAATAGGCATTGGCAGAGGCCTGAGGACAAAGGTCAATGCGAATATAGGTACATCAAAGGATAAGGTTTCTTTTGATGATGAAATGGAAAAACTTGATGTGCTTGTTAAATATGGCGCTGATGCTGTTATGGATCTATCAACAGGCGGACCCATTAAGGATCTGAGAAGACTTCTTTTATCAAAATCCCCTATCACAGTTGGCACAGTACCTATATATGAGGCAGCGGTTATTGCCGTTGAGAACTATGGCAGAATCTCAAAGATGACGACGGATGACCTTTTCCATGTTATCGAGAACCATGCAGAAGAAGGAGTTGATTTTGTTACAGTCCATTGCGGCCTGACAAGAAAGGCAATTGAAAGGCTTAGGGATGAAGGCAGGATTCTTGATATCGTGAGCCGCGGCGGCTCATTCCTCCTTGAATGGATGGTTTATAACGACAAAGAGAATCCATTATATGAACATTACGACAGGTTATTAGAGATTGCAAAGAGATATGATGTAACATTAAGTCTTGGGGATGGATTGCGTCCAGGCTGTCTTGAGGATGCAACTGACAGGAGCCAGATTGAAGAGTTACTGACTATTGGAGAATTGAGAGACAGGGCACTCGAATCTGAAGTTCAGGCAATTATCGAGGGTCCGGGTCATGTGCCTTTAAATCAGGTCGAAATGAACATAAAAATTCAGAAAGAGATTTGCAAAGGTGCACCATTCTATGTCCTCGGCCCATTGGTGACTGACATTGCAATGGGATACGATCACATAGCAGCTGCTATAGGTGGTGCAATTGCAGGTGCTGCAGGCGCTGATTTTCTGTGTTATGTAACCCCGGCAGAGCATATCAGGCTTCCAAATATTGAAGATGTAAAAGAAGGTCTTATCGCATCAAAGATAGCTGCCCATGCAGCAGACATTGCAAAAGGTATCCCTGGCGCCATAGAACTTGACAGAAAAATGGCAAGGTTCAGAAAGAACCTCGACTGGAACGGACAGATAGAATTAAGTTTTGATCCTGAAAAGGTCAGGCAACGGCGTTCTGAAATCCCGCCAAGAGAACAAGAAGTTTGTAGCATGTGCGGCGAGTTCTGTGCAATAAGAACAGTGGAAAGGGCTCTGCGGAAAAACAAGTAAATATTAAATGAAAACAGCCCTTACTATTGCCGGCTCTGACCCGACAGGGGGTGCCGGGCTACAGGCAGATTTAAAGGTTTTCAGGACCTTTGATGTGCACGGGCTTTCTGTAGTATCTGCCATTACTGCACAGAATACCGTAGGCGTAGATTCCATCTATCCGGTTGAAAGAGATTTCCTCGAAAAACAGCTTCACATACTTTTATCTGATATCAAACCTGATGCATTAAAGATCGGGATGCTTTACAGCAAATGGGCTGTTGAAATTGTTGCTGATATGTTAAAGGAATATTCATTGAGCAATCTTGTTATCGACCCGGTAACAGTCTCTTCATCTGGAATGAGTCTTGTTGATAATGGAACATTGGATACGATAAGGGAGAAACTCTTTCCGTTTTCAAAGGTAATTACCCCCAATATATATGAAGCATCTGTTTTTACAGGTATCAGGATTGAAAACAAGAATGATATGGAAAATACTGCTAAAGTCCTGAAAGATATGGGGCCAGAAGTCATAGTTATTACAGGAGGGCACCTCGAGGAAATAGCCCTTGACCTTTATTATGATGGAGAGTTTCATAGTATAGAAGGAGAAAAGATAAAGGGTGAATATCATGGCACAGGATGTGCCTTTTCTGCTGCTGCCACAGCATTACTTGCCCTCGGCCATATCCCTCTTGAGTCAGTAAAAAGGGCAAAGGAATTCGTAAATAATTCAATAAAAAAGGCTTACCATCCCGGCAGAGGTATGGGGCTGCTTTATTTATGAGCATGGATAAACTCTACAGCTTACGAAAAGAACCTCGTTTATAGAATATAAAGTTTCTCTATAGTAAAATTTATCATGCAGGTTAAAAATATAATTGTTCAACCATTAGAGGCAGGTGAGAGAATTGATATATTCCTTTCAAAAAAGACTGGTATTACACGCTCACAGATACAAGGGCTTATTACACAAGACAATGTCCTTATTAATAGCAAAGAAGTCAGTCAAAATTACAGGTTAAAGTCAAAAGATTTAATCTCTATAAACATTCCTGATAAAAAAACCGAGGGGCTTTTGCCAGAGCCGATACCTATAAATATCCTCTATAAGGATAATCATCTCGTTGTTGTAAACAAGCCTGCAGGTATGGTTGTATATCCTGCTGCCGGTCACGCCCATGGTACCCTTATGAATGCACTTTCTTACCACTGCAAGAAGCTTGCTACAATGGGAGGACCGTTAAGACCTGGTGTTGTTCACAGGCTTGATAAAGACACATCAGGTGTGATGGTTATAGCCCTGAATGATGAAGCTTACTACAACCTTATTGACCAATTTAGCCACAGGACAATAAACAGAAAATATATTGCATTAGTTTATGGGAATCTCAGAGAAGATGAAGGTGAGATAGCACTAAAAATAGGACGTTCTGAGTCTGACAGGAAGAAGATGTCAACTCGTGTGAGGAAAGGTAAAGAGGCTGTTACAAGGTGGAAGGTACTTAAGAGACTTTGCAATGCAACATTAATTGAGGCAAGGCTTGGTACTGGAAGGACTCACCAGATAAGGGTACATTTTGCCTCCATAAGACATCCTGTGCTTGGAGACAGGACTTATGGGAAGAAGGTTGAGATCGAGGCTAAGGCCAAGAAAAAAATTTTATTTCCAAGACAGATGCTGCATGCAGAATTACTGGGATTTACTCATCCTGCTACTGGTAAGTATCTTGAATTCTCAAGTCCTGTACCAGAAGATATGGCTGAAGGGATAAATGACCTTAGCCCCGACTAATAATTGTATTATTTAGGTCAAATAGGTTTATAATTTCATCAAGGTAGAATACACTATTCTAAGGAGAAAAAAACATGGCAAACTTCAGGAAAATCGGCATAATTACCAGCGGCGGGGACTGTGGAGGCCTTAATGCAGTAATAAAGGGCGTCGCACGGAGGGCATACTCTTCAGGGATTGAAGCAGTGGTCATTCCCAATGGTTACGCAGGCCTATATAATCTTGTTGACATGGATAATATCGTAGCTCTTACTGCGGATCGAATAAGCAGTATACAGGCATCGATTGCAGGTTCAGAGGCAGGTCATTCAAGAGTAAAAATCGGGAAGATACAAGACCCTACTAAGTATGAGCGGATTAAAAATGGTCTCAAGAAATTCGGGATAGATGGCTTAATAATTAGTGGTGGAGATGATACAGGCAGCGTTGTTGTTGACCTTCTGGCCCAAGGCATTCCATGTGTTCATGTTCCAAAAACAATGGATCTGGACCTCCAATCCTATAGCGTGGGTGGTGATTCTGCTATCAACCGGATTGCTGTTTTAACAAGGGAACTGAAAACCACTGGTATGAGTCACAATCGCATCCTGGTATTAGAGGTCTTCGGGAGGTATGTAGGACACACAGCCCTGAGGGGAGGTGTAGCTGCTGAGGCCGATTGTATCCTCATTCCAGAGATACCTGTTGACTTCGATGTTGTTTACGAGGACATGAAAAGGAGATATTTCTCCAGAATAGAAAGGAGCGATGTAAAGGCAGGTACTTATGCAATTGTTGTATCAGAGGGCATTAAGACAATCACTGGTGAATTACTATATAACGAGTCTGTAGGAGTCGATGCCTTTGGTCACAAGAAGCTTGCAGGCGCCGGTAAGTATGTAAGACAACAGCTCGAAAAGAGGCTAAAAAACGACCCTGAGGTAAAGGAATTTATGAAGAAGGTAGGAATGTATGCCCCGGGTGTCTATGAGGCTCCAGAGGTAAGAGAAGTAGTCCCTGGCCATATTGTAAGGTCCGGACATACCTCGGCCTACGATGTTAATTTCGGAGAAAAGGCAGGAGCTGCCGCTGTAATACTTCTCATTGAAGGTAAAAGTGGGAATACAGTGGTTAATGTGACTGGTAATAAGATACATTATCAATCTACAGCAGAAATAATAAAGCGGAGAGAGGTAGACCTAAGTGAGATAGCCCTGTTCGAAAGTCTCGGCACCTGTTTTGGAAGAAAACCCCAGAAGTATGACTACGAATTATTAGTTGAGACAAGCACAAAAATAGAGAGGTTTTTATAATCTCTAATCACCAAAACTGACGCCTAAAGACCTTGCTGTTTGAATGATATCGCTGTCAAGAGGTACTGTCCTCATTTGACCAATTGCCTCTTCAATTGTTACTGCGCAGATTTCTGTAGAACGAAGCGTCACCATTGACCCGAACTTGCCAGCCTCGATAAATCTTATTGCAGCAGTACCGAATCTCAGACAGAGCAGTCTGTCAAAGGTAGTGGGCGCACCTCCCCTTTGTAAATGCCCAAGAACAATGCCTCTCGTCTCTTTACCTGTCTTCTCTTCGATTTCATCCGACACCTTTTTACCTATCCCGCCAAGCCTGACCTCACCGGGACTTTTTTCGATTACCGTTACATCTCCGCCAAGAGGTTTGGCCCCTTCTGCTACTACAACAATAGCGTAATCCTGTCCAATAAGCCTCAGTTGTTTTATCTTATTACATACCTTTTCAATATCAAAAGGTATCTCCGGTATCAGGATGACGTCGGCTGAACCAGAGATACCGGAATAGAGCGCTATCCAGCCGACATATCTGCCCATCACCTCGACAACCATAACCCTGTCGTGAGATTTGGCGGTAGTATGAAGTTTGTCTATTGCCTCAGTCGCTGTATTGACTGCTGTATCAAATCCGAAGGTAACATCTGTTGCGCTGATATCGTTATCAATAGTTTTGGGAATCCCGATGACAGGGATACCCTTTTTGAAAAATTTATTCGCAATGTTAAGACTGCCGTCACCTCCAATAGCGATAAGTGCGTCAAAACCCAGGGCCTTAAAGTTTGAAACTACTATATCAGAAATATCAGTCTCAATAACACTGCCACCAGATTTTTCCACAAGATATCTGAATGGGTCACCCTTGATCGCTGATCCGAGAATCGTGCCTCCAATATTAGTGATGTCCCAGACATATTCAGGGGTGAGGCGTATAATCTGTTTGGTATCAATCAGGCCTTTATATCCATATTTAATGCCATAAACTTCCCATCCCTTTTTATAGGCAGCAAGAACTACACCCCTGATGACTGCGTTCAAGCCAGGGGCATCGCCGCCGCCGGTATTAACAGCTATTTTCATTTTATACCACCTCCACTGCCTCTTCTTTTGATACCCTCGGGGGAGGATGAGGAATCTTCGACGGATACCCAACCGGAACAATGAGTACAGGTCTTAGATTATAAGGCATATTTAAGATGCTGCAATCTTTTTCTTGATTCTTTCATCTTTTATAAAATAAAACTTTCTTGCCTGAAGGTTCCCGGCACTGGGCGCCCATATCAGGGCGTCAATGAGCTTATCAACAATCTCCTCTGGTATCTCCCTATTTTGAAAGTCGCGAATACTTCTTCTCTCTTTAACGGCCATTAAAATATCCATTTAATTAAATCCCAAGACCAAAATTCAAATGCCAAATATTCTCAAATATTGCCTATTGACTTTGCTCACATAATGTTTAGATTTTTGAGTTTGGAATTTGGTGTTTGATAATTGGTTATTATCAGTTTTACGGTTTCCAGTATTCCTCAAACTTCCCACCTTTTGTTATCCAGACAACATAAGGTGCTACCGTCACATCACCCTTTGAATCAAACCTTATCTTCCCGAGGGCGCCATTGAATTCTATTGAATGTAACATATCGATTATTGATTTCCCCTCGATTGATTTAGCCTCTTTAATTGCAGTCAACATGATATTTGCAGCATCATAGGCATAAATAGAATATGGGCCAATTTCTCCGTATCTTGACCGGTATTTATCAATAAAGCCTTTTGCTGAAGGTATATTCTTTGGGTCAGGGCTGAATGTAACATAAGTACCCTCTGCTGCAAGGGTTCCGGCAATCTCGATAAACTTTGGATCTATTGTCCCATCACCACTCATGAACTTAGCGTCCAGTCCTATCTCCCTGGCCTCCCTTACAAGTAGCCCTGCTTCAGGATAGATACCACCGAAAAAGATAAGCTTAGGATTTTTATTTTTTATTGCTGTCAGAACCATCTTAAAGTCCTTATCTCCCTGGACAATCCCTCCATAATAAACTACTTTTACCTTATCACTGATGAACTTCTTGAACTCATCTGCAAGTCCCTGGCCGTATGTTGTTTTATCATGAAGAATAGCAACTTCCTTAAGTTTAAGATAGTTTATGACAAAATCAGATGCAACCCTGCCCTGCTGGTCATCCCTGCCGCAGACCCTGAATACATTTTCATAGCCTTTTTTCGTAAGCTGAGGGTTGGTTGACGCAGGGGTGATCATAGGGATTACGGCTCTGTTATAGACATCTGATGCAGGGATAGAACAGCTTGAATTAAAGTGGCCGATAACACCAACCACGCCGTCATTAACCATCTTATTTGCAACAGAGACAGCCTGTTTGGGGTCATGCTGGTCGTCGCTGGTTATCATTTCGATCTTCTTGCCAAGGACTCCACCTTTATTATTCCACTCCTCAACAGCAAGCAGGACACCATTTTTGAAATCCATACCTATCTTCGCCTGATCACCTGTCATAGGTCCGGCAATGCCGATCTTTATTAGATCCTCTTTCTTTTGACATCCGAAAGATAAAAGACAAAAACATAAAATAATAAATACAGCCCTCCTCATATTATGAACCTCCCAATATTGCTTTAATCTTTTTTGAAAGTCTTATCGGTGTTGTGGTCATCTTTAAAAGATAATCTTTCGCTCCTAACGCCATCGCCTTTTTTATATCAGTTGGGATACTCCTTGTGGTCGGTAGTTTACACCCGATTACTTAATAATATCCATGAACCTTGTGGCGTTTTCTATGATATCTCCGCTTAATATTGCAGATGCAACTGCAACTGCATCAACTCCTGCATCAAGAACCGACCTGATATTTTCGATGTTTATTCCTCCTATTGCAACCACTGGTACGTGCACCTGCCTTTTTATCTCCTTCAGCATATCAGTCCCTTTCGGCATGCCGGCATCTTTAGTTGTCGTACGAAATATGGGGCCGAAGCCGATATAATCGGCACCCCCTTTTTCTGCTTCTTTCGCCTGCTCTAAATTGTGGGTCGAGATACCGATTATTTTATTATTCCCCATAATCTCCCGCGCTTCCCTTACAGGCAGGTCATCCTGCCCGAGATGTACTCCGTCTGCATCTACAGCAAGTGCAATATCAGCATAATCATTTACTATAAGCACAGCATTAAAGTCCTTTGTTAGTTTTCTTAGCCTGATTGCTTTTTCATAAATTTCGCGCCTTGATTTCTCTTTATCCCTGTACTGAACCCATTTCAAGCCGGCTCTCAGCACTTTCAACGTCATCTCTTCACATGAAAGTTTACATGCCTTACGATCAGTAATAAAACATAAACCGCCTAAATACATGAATCCACCTTACCGTGTAGATAATATTTTTTTGATTAACTCTTCTAATCTCGGGAATTTTACCTGAATATCATCCTATGCACAAAACAATAGAGTACCCCATATCCTTATTGAATGTTACTCTTTCGTTATTTCTTTAACTTTCCTCCAGGTTTTGTCGGGGTTAAACGTTTTCACGGCCTTTGCAATACTCACTGTATTCTTGCCAAGATCCTTTTCAAAAATAACCCCTGCCTGATTTACTATAAAGGTCATGATACCCGAGTTACCGTATTGAGCAGGATAAGCGATGAGAGCATATCCTAAGATCATCTTTCCTTTGACCACATAGTCGTATGCATCACCCGTAGCATATTTCCCTTGTCCTTTTAATATTTTGTAATAATACCCATGAAAAGGTAAAAGGTTAATACCCCCACCTTTCTTTGCGTATCCTTCGCTTGCTGCCTGAGCAACAAAAGGACCAAGGGGGCTCGTTTCCTCACCTTCTTGTGCTTCCCAGTAGAGCCCATCGTATTTCCCTTCAGTGCTGATAATTTTTGGGGCGAACTGCGCTACCCCGTCACCATTACGATCCTTGCTTGCGTATTCACACTGTGCATCGATATAGGCATGAAGAACCTCGATAACATTCAACTCGTTTCTGCCTATCCTCCTGTTCAGTATCTCTTCCTTTCCAGCATTTGTGTCGAAAACCCATTTCTTGTTTTTTTCCACAACTGGAATTGGCAAAGACCAGTCATCTTTCCCTATATGAAGAATTATTTTGTTGGCAGATCCTTTCTCAAGTTTGTTCATCTCGTCATAGGCTTTGAGGAACTTTTCACGTCCTGCCTTATCTGCTACTTCATCGCCGGAAGATATCAATTCTTTGCCAACAGAGCCCAAAATGGCCAGCATCTCTTTTTTATCATCTGTCTTTACTGCGGCGACAAGGGCATTCATGGCTTCTTCAGGCGAGGCAAAACTCTTCTGCTTTATGCTTTTGGCAAGCAAAGGTGAATAGGTTACGCTCAAGAATATGACAACTGTTATGATACCAGTCAGTGCGGTGAGACAAAGTGAATAACTCTTTTTATACCATCTAAATGTATTCATTCTTTTCCTCCCTTACGCATCTATAATCCTTTTTTATCCTTTAATGACTCCTACCGAATTCATGAACGCCGTTACTGTAATCCTACCTTCGGAATCCACCGCCTTGCCCGCCGCTCCGGAATCCACTGCGCTGTCCGCCACTCTAGAATCCACCACTCTGCCGACTCGAGAAACCGCGTTCGCTTGCCTTGCGTTCGAAATTCCCATCACCAATGCCGCTGAAGGCATTGCTCCGAGTTGGGGGTCTCTGGATCGTTAAGGGTCTCTGAACCGTTGAGGGTTTCTGAACCGTTGAGGGTTTCTGAACCGTTGAGGGTTTCTGAACCGTTGAGGGTCTCTGGATCGTTGAGGGTCTCTGAACCCTTTCGCGTTCAATTTTCCCGCCGGTCGTACCAAGACCTCCCTGCCTTTCAATAGTACCGCGCAAGGGTTCCCTGGTCTGCCTCTCAAAATCTCGGCCTGCATATCCTCGTGCCTCCGGCCTTATCTCCGACGCACGTGAAGCCGGCACCCCAAAACGCTGACTCGTTGACCTGTCTCTATAAGCAACCCCTCTTCTATGATCCGTCTCGTGCATCCAGACATGTCTGCCAAAGTCCCATCTACCTCTATCGAACCTGTTGAACCGTCTTGTCTTATCCATGTCCACATAAATGTGATGATGATGCCAATCATACCAGCTCCATGAGGATATGCCAAGACCAGCAAAAATACCAAAACCAAAGCCGATAATTCCGCTGGCTATAATCGCACCGGGTGGATAATACCAATAATACGGAGGATAGGCAGGGTACCACCACGGTCCATATACATAGAGCGGATCATATGCTGGGACATAAATGACCTGTTGGTCTGCTGGTTCTATATTGATAATCTCCCGCTCAACGATAACCTTCTGTTCTTTTGTCGTCTTGAGATTTCCCTGTTCCTGGGCTTTCCTGCGCAATTCCTGTATGGTATCCATAACATCATTCTGCTGACTCAGAAAAGCATCTCCCAGCCTTGTCGTCCGCTCAAGATTATCGCTCATTGCATAGATGACCTCAGGGAAATAACAGAGTGATTTCACGCTTGAATCCCACGTCTTATCCTGCAGTGCCTTGTCAAGTTCATCACCTTTAAGGTTTTTGTTCTGCTTTATCCACCGTTCAGCCTCGACAACTTCAATTGGATATGTAGAAGCCATGAATATCCCAGCTATAAGTGAATCAGGATACAAGGCGATCGGCGCAAGCATCTGTGCCAGCTCTTCTCTCGAAAACTTGACAGGCTGTACCGTTTGTCCGGAATCCTGAGCCATTATTCCGGGTGGTATCACAAGCATGACAATGATCACCCATAACAACCCATGTGTACAAATTTTTGTAACCTTCATAGTACCTCCTTTTTTAAATACCTCTTGGGAGATATTAAAGATTTGTCAGAACACATATAAAACCTCTTTTCAGATATTCTCAAGCCTGTTCAATAATCTTTAATATAGCAAAAATAATGCCCATTTAAAAGACATTAATTTTATTCAGAGTTATGAAATATAAGACTCAATTCTACAGACAATTTGTCATGCTTTAGGGTATTTTGCCCGAAGAAAATAATAATCAAGTTTCATTATTTATTTCCGACTGACAATCATTTTTTGTTTAAAACAATAATCTCAGTCAAGCTTTTGTCTTCTTCTCTATCTGAGAGCAGATGCCGTGAAGCATCTTTACCTCCCAATCTGTCAACCCTGCCCTGCCGATCAGATGTTTCAGGTTCCTCATTATTTTCGTCTCAAGGTCTCTGTTGCCCCTGGGAAGGTACTCAAGGAGGTTTAGGACTGAATTTATATGTTTGTAAAGGGTTTCAAGTTCTTCATGCTTAGCTAATACAGGCGCTTCTGTCTTATACGTCTTGTGGCTTAGTTCATATGCAACAAGTAACACACTCTGTGCAAGATTGAGTGAAGGAGTTTCGGGATCTGCAGGAATTGTTATCAGAAGACCACATTTCTCGACCTCTTTATTGGTTAACCCATTGCGTTCCCTGCCGAACAGGATTGCAACTTTGTTCTTTTTAGCAGCAGCGATGATCCTCTTGACACTTTCTTTCAACGGCACAATAAGCCCTCTTCTCCTACCTAACCGTCTTGTTGTACCGATAATGAGATTCTTATACTTAATAGCATCTGTGAAACTCTTGTGGACCATCGCATTTTCAAGGATGGTAACCCCCTGACATGCCATCTGTTTTGCCTTGCTGGTGAAAAAATATCCCGGGGTTACCAGTTCAAGATTTTTAAAGCCCATATTCTTCATTGCCCTTGCAGAGGCGCCGATATTGCCGGGCTCCCTCGGCTCAATGAGTATAAAAGAAATATTATCCTTCCACGATTTCATAGTAGTCTCTTTTCTTTTTGGTAATCTCCCCTAACCGCGAAAGCATTCGGGGCTGCGGCTGCAACTTTACTATAAATAAAAACTGCCTCTTTAATAAATCCAAGCACCTTGACCACAGGGTATTAACCCTCGCACTTAAGGAAGTGCAGGGTATTCTCAAGGTGCTGGATAAATATGTTATCATTTATCCCCATGGAAAAAAGGCTTCAGAAAATTCTCTCTGAGATGGGGATTACATCAAGGAGAAAGGCCGAGGACCTGATATTCGAAGGCAGGGTAACTGTAAACGGCCGTATTGCAACCATCGGCACAAAGGCAGACCCGGTTAAAGACCACATAAAGGTTGACGGAAAACTCCTCATAAGACCAGAGCCAAAGGTTTATATCATGTTTAACAAACCTAAGAATGTTGTTACATCCCTTCATGACCCTGAAGGAAGGCCTACTGTAAAAGATTTTCTGAAGGGTGTAAAATATAGAGTTTTCCCTGTGGGAAGACTTGATTATGACTCTGAAGGTCTGCTTTTATTAACAAATGATGGTGATTTTGCACATGCAGTGCTTCATCCGTCAAAAAAGATTTCAAAGACTTACCTTGTAAAGGTAAAGGGAATTCTTGATGAAGAAGAGATTGAGAAATTGAAGTCAGGTGTAAGGCTAAGAGACGGAATGACTTTACCTGCAAAGGTAAAAAAGATTAAAAGGACAGAGAATAACTCATGGCTTGAAATGACGATATATGAAGGGAAGAAAAGACAGATCAGAAGGATGCTTGAAAAAACAGGCCACGACGTTCTGAAATTAAAGAGGATAAGGGTTGACGGACTCGAATTGGGCAAACTTGAACCGGGGACATTTAGATATTTAACGCCTGAGGAGAGAGATAAAATAAAAAAAGAAGTGGAGGTTGCATGATTCAGGATAAAGGATGTGGTGAGATAAGGGAATCTGATATAGGTCAAAATCTTACCCTATGTGGGTGGGTCTTCAGGCGGAGGGACCACGGCGGCCTTATATTTATAGATTTGCGTGATAGAAGCGGGATACTCCAGGCTGTCTTTAACCCTGATGTATCAGGCGATGCACATGAACTTGCACATGACCTGAGGAGCGAATATGTAATCTCTGTCTCAGGTGAAATCAGGAAAAGACCTGCTGGCACAGAAAATCCAAATATGCCGACAGGTATGGTAGAGATGTATGTAAACAAACTCGATGTCTTGAATGAATCATCCCCCCTGCCCTTCACAATAGAAGATGCTGCTAATGCGTCAGAGACCCTGAGACTCAAATACAGGTACCTTGACTTGAGAAGGCCAGAGATGCAAAGGAATCTAATTATAAGACATAAGGCTACGAAGGTTATCAGGGACTATCTTGATGAAAAAGGATTCCTTGAGATAGAGACACCTATGCTTACAAAATCTACGCCAGAAGGCGCAAGGGACTATCTTGTGCCCAGTCGTCTGAATCCTGGACATTTTTATGCATTACCCCAATCTCCTCAGCTTTTCAAACAGATATTGATGATCTCCGGCCTTGAAAAATATTTCCAGATCGTGAAGTGTTTCAGGGATGAAGACCTTCGTGCAGACCGGCAGCCTGAATTCACCCAGGTTGATCTGGAGATGTCTTTTGCTGACAGAAAAGATGTTATTGAGAACATTGAGGGCATGATGAAGCGGCTCTTTAAAGATGTCCTCGATATAAAACTTGAAACACCATTTGAAAGATTGAGTTTTCATGAGTCTATGGAGAGGTTCGGTACTGACAAACCTGATCTGCGAATCAGCCTTGAACTCAAAGATATGGCTGACCTGTCAGAAAAGGGTTCATTCAAGGTACTTCTTGATGCAATTCAGTCAGGCGGAAGAGTAAAAGCAATGAATGGTAAAGGTATGGCTGGTCTTTCGAGAAAAGAGATAGATATGCTTACAGAAGAAGCGCAATCTTTTGGCGCAAAAGGACTTGCATGGATAAAGGTGAAAAATGGTTTCGAGTCTCCAATAGCAAAGTTTTTCCCTGAGGAAATCCTGAGACAGATGGCTCAGAGGCTTGATGCAGAGGAAGGAGACTTAATGCTATTTGTTGCTGATAAGGAGAAGGTTGTTCATGATGTACTAAGCAGAATGAGACTTGAGCTTGGAAAAAGATTAAACCTGATAAAGCCTGGTCATAAGTTTGTATGGATTACGGATTTCCCACTCCTTGAATGGAATGATGAGGAAGGCAGATTTGAGGCAATGCATCATCCATTTACTTCACCAGTGGATGAGGATATTGAAAAAATGCTTGCGATAGATGTTACTCACGAAGAACTTCTCACTTCTCACTTTTCACTTCTCACTTCCATTCGTGCAAAGGCTTATGATATCGTGCTTAATGGCTATGAGATAGGAGGCGGGAGCATCCGTATTCACAGGCGTGATTTGCAGAGGAAGATGTTTGAGCTTCTGAGGATATCAGAGGATGATGCAAGGGTAAAATTTGGTTTTCTGCTGGATGCGCTTGAATATGGTGCACCTCCTCATGGAGGGATTGCACTCGGTCTTGACAGGCTTGTAATGATTATGGTTGGTGCAACATCCATCAGGGATGTGATCGCATTTCCAAAAACACAGAAGGCATTTTGCCTCATGAGCGGCAGTCCATCAGCAGTAGAGTCAAAACAACTGAAGGAGCTTTATATCAAGTTAAATCTGCCTTAGAACTTTTTTATGTACTCGATATATGAATCGTAATTGCGTTTTACTTCAGTTATGCTGTCTCCGCCGAATTTTTCGAGAAAGGCATCTGCAATAGTCAGGGCAATCATTGCCTCTCCTATAACACTCGCAGCAGGCACCGCACATATATCAGAGCGTTCATATGCTGCTTCAACAGGCCTTTTTGTGATGATGTCAATAGAGCGGAGCGGCTTTTTTTGCGTAGGTATTGGCTTCATTGCAGCCCTCAAAATTATTGGCATTCCGTTTGTCATCCCACCTTCAATCCCGCCGGCGTAATTTGTTTTTCTATAAAAGCCAGCTGTGAGTTCGGAGTTCGGAGTTCGGAGTTCGGAGTTTATGCTCTTTGCTCTTTGCTCTTTGCTCTTTGCTCTGTAGAAGATTTCATCCATTACCTCTGACCCGAATCTCCTGCTCATATCAAAACCAAGACCAACCTCGACCCCTTTTATCGCCTGAATACTCATTAATGCCTGTGCGAGCCGTCCGTCAAGCCGCCTGTCCCACTGGATATGACTGCCGAGACCAACAGGAACACCGATTACAAAAACCTCAAATATACCTCCGAGGGAATTACCTTCCTTGATAGCCCTATCTATTAACTTGACCATCTTTTTTGACGCTACTTCATCCGGGCATCTGACAGGAGACTTCTCAGCCTTTTCAAAAATTTTTGAAAGTTCTTTTTCTTTCAAATTTTGAATTCTGACAGTTCCTATTTGTATAACATGGCTACCAACCTTAATATTAAATTCAGATAAAAACTTTTTTGCCATTACACCCAATGCTACTCGCATTGCCGTCTCTCTTGCACTTGAACGTTCAAGGATATTTCTTATATCGTGGCTGTCGTATTTTATTGCACCTGAAAGGTCTGCATGGCCAGGTCGAGGACGCGTAACAAATCCCCCCTTCCCCCCTTTAAAATCCCCCTCAGCCCCCCTTTTCCAAAGGGGGGAGTGAGGGGATTCAGGGAGATTATCAGAACTCATAACATCCTGCCAATTTGCCCAGTCTTTATTCTCAATAAGTATTGAAATAGGTGACCCTATGGTCTTCCCACAGCATACACCTGAAAGAATCTCAGCATGGTCAGATTCTATTTTCATCCGGCCTCCGCGGCCATGGCCTCCCTGCCTTCTTTTGAGATCTCTATCAATATCCTCCGCAGAGATAGAAAGCCCTGAAGGAATCCCCTCAAGAATCCCTATTAATGCCTTTCCATGTGATTCACCTGCTGTTATATATCTAAGGGTAGTCATAGTCCTAAATTATTTTTGTAAAAGTATACCATAGTTGCAATGAAATTAAGAAAGCAGCGTGTGGACAGCAATCAAGTAAACGCGCCATGTTTAGGGGAATACTTAGGTATGGGTTTGAATGAAAAAAGAAACGCGCCCCCTCTCAGAGATTATTTTAGATATATAAGCTATTCTTTTAGCCGGTTAAAGGAAGCACCCCGGTTTTTAATACGGGGAGGGGAGCAATTTTTCGATCGTAGTAACAAAGGCCTTCACTAATTCAGGATCAAATTGTTTCCCTGCCTCTTTTTTTAGCTCCAGGAGGGCTTCTTGATAGGACATAGGAGGTCGATATAGCCGAGCAGAAACCATTGCAGAGAAGGCATCAGCAATTGCCAGTATCCGAGCCTCAAGTGGTATTTCTTTGCCTTTAAGCCCTGAAGGATAACCACTACCATCCCATCTTTCGTGATGGTGAAGTATAGCACCTCTGGAGCGGTAAATGCCTGGGATATGACCAATTAACTCAGCTCCCTTTACCGGATGCTCTTTCACTTTCTTCCACTGTTCTTCACTTAACTTTCCTTTTTCACAAAGCACTGTTTTATTTATCTCAAGGTTACCAATGTCATGAAGCAGAGAAGCCCTGCCAAGATGTATCAGCTCTTCCTCTGACAGACCAATAGCCTCACCCAGAAGAAGGGCATACTTATTTACCTCTCGTGAATGGCCAGCTGTGTAAATGTCTCGCCCCTCTAAGGCTGCCAGCAAACTAAAGACAATATCCACAATAGCCTTTTCATCTTTAAGCTCGGTTGTTATCTCTGGCAGTTTTGGTATCTTAAACAATGTGCATTGATTACCGCCTCTACGCTTGGCCAGGAAGGCAGCAGCATCAGCAGCACCCAATATCTCATTGACCACCACTCCATCCATTGGCCATGAGGCCAGACCAAAGCTGGCGGTAAGTAAAATCTTTCTTTTTTTCATCTCCTCTTCAATACTCTTTCGCACCCGCTCAACCACAGGAAAGGCATCATCTAGCTCCGTATCCGGGAATAAAATAACGAATTCATCTCCGCCGTATCTAAAAACTAAGTCAACTGTCCTGATTGAATTTTTTAGCAGTCTCCCAATTTCCCTCAAAAGCCCATCCCCTGCAATATGCCCATGGCTGTCGTTATAATGTTTAAAGAAGTCCAGATCGCATAGAGCTAAGGAAAAAATCCCACCGTGGCGGCTCCGCCGTTTGATCTCTTCGTCCAGCCGCTCATCGAAATAGCGACGGTTGAAAACTCCTGTGAGGGCATCATAGCGGGATTGTTCCTCGATTTTCCTGTAAAGATGTGCATTCATGATGGCCCCGGCTATCTGCCCGGCCAGATGTTCCAGTATCTCCTTTTCCCACTCCCTATATGCCTTAGGCTGAAGACTTGAAAGATTGATGGTGCCAAAAACCTCTCCTTTATGAAATAATGGAGTATGAATAGATGATCTTAGACCATCTTTGAGTTTGAGCTCATCAATGGGAAACATTCTTTGCTGAGCGAGGTCCTCCTGTATAAGGGTCTTTTTGTGTTTCGCTACCCACCCTGTGTTTGAATCCTCCAGTGGATAAGTGGTACCAGGGGTCCTCTCTGTCTTTATTCCCCCAGAGACGGCAAAATATCTTATGTTGTCTCCTTCTATCAGAGCAATGGATAGCCAGTCAAAAGAGACCAACTTTCTCAGTTCATTACTAAAGGCGTGATACACATTATCAAGACTAACATCTGACAAAATGATTCTGGTCAGATCGCTGATTGCCTCAAGAAGCCTCTTTCTTCTTTCAATTTCATCAAGTAGAATTGCATTCTTAATAGGCATGGCTATCTGGCAGGTGGCATGAAAGAGTAAACTCTCCCTATCTTTATAAGCATCTGGTTGGATGCTTGCAATTACCAGTGCTCCAAAAACCCTGTCTTGGGCTAAAAGCGGCGCATAGACAATGGACCTTATCCCCTGCTTCAAATGATAATCACCCGTCCAGAATCTTCTTTGCCGGGATAGGTCTGGTTCATAGAGGATATTTTTGGTGGTTGCCACATACTCTGTAGCCGTACCTTTTAGAGGAATAACATCACCCATTTTCCAGACTGATTCAACCTTTGATGACAGGGATTGGAAATAAAGATCTTCTCCTTTGATAGATACAATACTTGCCCACTCAACAGGCATCCTCTTCCTAAGCTCATCGGCAAGTCCTTCCCATATCTGGTTGATGCCCGGACTTGAGATAACAACTTTACTTATTTTATCAACGAATTCGAGTTCTTCTATGCTCTGCCTGGACAATTCATCCACAGCCCTTAAACCTCAAGGCTAAATTTCTGAAATGGATTATACCAAAGAAATCAGGGAAAGTCATCATAACGAATTGCCTCATCAAAAATCTATATGAAACCGAATCGTTGCCTCATTTAAAAATCTATACGAAAAGTTAGACAATTGTCTCCTGAAAAAAATATA
>PEUB01000030.1:31072-35916 GCA_002780895.1 Nitrospirae bacterium CG02_land_8_20_14_3_00_41_53 | reverse complement strand
AGGCCTGATTCTCCGTGATATAAATGATGCAGCCACCATCGGATACCTCTGCCACCCGCTCTTATTCTATCTCTCATAGATGTCTAATTCTTATGTCTGAATTGAAGTTATTTAATATAAGAAGATTTAGCTCGATTATTAAGAAATTAGTTTAACAATCTCTCTATCGTTATCCTGTCGTTTTCTACCTTTCCTATCCCGAATAAAATATTTTCAGGGCTTTTAAGCCTAACATATTGATTTATAGCTGAAAATTGCCCCTCACCCTTGCCCTCTCCCGCCAGGGGAGAGGGAACTATCCCCTCTTGAGAGGGGTGTAGGGGTGTGTTCCCCTCCCTCGACGGGAGGGGTTGCGGGAGGGGTTGGGGAGGGTGCTCATTTGAGACCTTTGCAAGAGCCTCGAATGATAATATTATTGACATGCCATTTCTTGCCTTTTGATAAGAATCTTCATCGAGTTTTATCTCATGCAGGTGTGAGATTGCTGAATCTATTGAATGGCAGGCATCTTTATTGCAATTCAGCTTATCTATTGATGCTGAATCCTCAATTCTGAACATACCTATCCTTGTCCGCTCTAACGAAACCATATGGGCACCTACGCCAAGGACATTCCCAATATCATCGCAAAGAGTTCTAATATAAGTCCCTTTTGAACATGATATTTTTAGATCAAGATAAGGCAGGTTAAAACATATGGGGGCTATTTTATAAATATTTATTGTCCTCATAGGCCTTTTTATGTTTATCCCCAGCCTTGCAAGTTTATATAAGGGTTGTCCGCCTATCTTTATTGCTGAGTACATTGGTGGCATCTGTTTTATCCTGCCTATAAAATTATTCAGGACATTATGGATATCAGCTTCCTTAATTAAAGAGAAATCCGCCTTCCCAATTATTTTGCCTGTTAAATCATATGTATCTGTTCTTTCGCCGAGTTTTAATCGCACTATATATTCCTTATCGAGGTCTGATATAAATCTCGTTATTTTTGTTGCTTCGTTCAGACAGACAATCAGTACGCCGGTTGCTATCGGGTCAAGTGTTCCTGCATGGCCGGCCTTCCTAACTGCAAAAAGATGCTTTACCCTTATTACGGCCTTCTGTGAAGATATGTCCTTAGGTTTGTTAAGGTTTATGACAAAATTTTCTGTGTTCACTCTTAACTGCTTTTATCAGAGATTCCTTTGCAGATTCAAGACTCGCTTTTATTTTATAACCTGAAGCATTCCTATGTCCTCCACCTTTGAAAAGTGCAGCGACTGTGGCGACATTTACATCTCCCCTCGAACGCAGGCTTACCTTCCAGTAATTATTACCTATTTCTCTAAAGAATGCGGATATCTTAATATCCTTCATTATCCTTGGAAAATTGGAAAAATTCTCGGTATCCTCAGGACCTGTCCCTGTCTTTTTATACATCCTCGTTGTAACAACAGTCATGGCAATCTCATCTCTTATTTCAATGGAATTTAAGGCCATTATAAGTAAAGCAAATCTCTCTTTAGACCATGTTTCATAAAGGTGGTTCGATATATATGCAGGGCTTGCTCCTGCTGCTATAAGTTCAGCACCAACCATTAAAACTTCAGCAGTCGTATTGTTGTATCTAAATGTCCCTGTATCAACAGCAATGGCAGAATATAAATTTATGGCAATATCCCTTGTTATCTTTATCCCAATTTCCTTTATTAGATAAAATATCATCATTCCGGTTGCTGCTGCCTCTGGTTCTACCCACCTTATATCGCCGAAGTTCTCTTCTGTCCCCGGCCTTGCTCCGCAAAGCGGGGCAGGCTCATGATGGTCTATAACAGCAGAATACTTGAAACTTAACCCCTCAATCCCGGCTCTCTCTAAGCTATTACAGTCAAGCAAAATAAGGTTGAAAGCTGAAGGTTGAAAGTCTAAGGTTGAATTTTTAAATCGTTCATGCCCTGGTAAAAACCTGCAAAACTCAGGCACAATATCACGG
This sequence comes from Nitrospirae bacterium CG02_land_8_20_14_3_00_41_53, assembly GCA_002780895.1. Taxonomy (GTDB): domain Bacteria; phylum Nitrospirota; class Thermodesulfovibrionia; order Thermodesulfovibrionales; family SM23-35; genus 0-14-3-00-41-53. The sequence continues at coordinate 33,941 of PEUB01000030.1, read as the reverse complement.
TCATAAACAACAGTCTTTTTGCCCTGGGATTCAAGCGCCATTGAAAGGGCAACGGCAGAACCAATTGCATCGCCTTCAGGATTGATATGGGTTGCTATAAAAAAATTATCTTTTTCCTTTAAAAATGATAGGAGTTTACGAGGTACTTTCACCTTCTCCCTCAATCTTTTTTAGGAGTTTGTCTATCTTGTTTCCATACTCGATGGAGGCATCGAGTATGAACTCGATGCTCGGTATAGATTTCATCCGGAGCCTTTTTGATAGTTCAGAACGTATAAAGCTTTTTGCAGAATTTAATATCTCAAGTGTAGTCTTCTTATCTTCATCTCTCAATATGCTTACATAAATCTTTGAGATTTTAATATCATCCGTGACGTCAACCCCTGTGATCGTTACAAATCCGATTCGGGGGTCTTTAAGTCTGTGAATGACTATATCTGCTATTTCTTCCCTCAGAAGATCGCCAACCCTCTGAGAACGTTTATAAGGAAGCATTATTAAAGTTTTGCTGCTATCTTTTCAACTATATAATTTTCGAGTATATCTCCGACCTTTATATCATTGAAATTTTCTATCATGATGCCGCATTCGTATCCTGCCTGCGCCTCTCTTATATCCTCCTTGAATCTTTTAAGGGAAGCAATCTTACCATCATATACAACAATGCTGTCCCTGATAACCCTTATGCCGTCGCTTAAGCGGATTATAGAGCCATCAAGCACATAACATCCTGCAATAGTTCCCACCCTTGATATCGGAAATAATTGGCGGACTTCTGCCCTCCCCAGCGTTTTTTCCTTGAGTGTAGGTTCAAGGAGACCCTCAAGCGCCTTCTTAACATCATCGATTGCTTCATATATCACATTGTAGAGCCTGATATCAACGCCTTCTTTTTCTGCTGCCTGTGAAGCATTAGGCTCAGGTCTTATATTGAAACCTATTATAATCGCGCTTGATGCAGATGCAAGCATGACATCTGACTCGGTAATACCGCCAGCGGATGAGTGAATAACCTTCACCTTTACCTGTGGGTGTGTAATACTTTCAAGGGCTTCTTTTATTGCCTCAACCGAGCCTTGAACATCACCCTTTATTATAATATTAAGTTCCCTTATCGCCCCCTCTTTTATCTTTGCGTAAAGTTCATCAAGCGTAAGTTTTCTCGTCTTTGCCATCTCAGCAAGCTTCATTTTCTGTTGCCTTGCAAGAGCTATCTGTCTCGCCCTCTTTTCGTCTTCAACGACAGTAAAGACGTCTCCTGCTAACGGAACTTCCTGAAATCCTATTACCTCAACAGGTGTTGACGGGCCTGCCTCCGTTATCCTTTTACCCGTGTCGTCGATTAATGCCCTGACCTTTCCTGCGTGGGTACCTGCAAGGAATGCATCACTAATACTTAGGGTACCGGACCGCACAAGTACAGTTGCAACAGGCCCTCTTCCCCTATCAAGCTTTGCCTCAATAATTGTACCCCGTGCTTTTTTATCAGGATTGGCCTTGAGCTCCATTACCTCTGCCTGAAGGAGTATCATCTCAAGCAGGTGTTCTATGCCTATGCGTTTTTTGGCAGAGACCTCTACAAAGATGTTCTGTCCACCCCATTCCTCTGAGATTATACCGAGCTCTGCAAGTTCATTCCTTACCTTGGAAAGATTTGCCTCAGATTTGTCAATCTTGTTTATCGCTATGACAATTGGTACACTCGCTGCATTTGCATGGTTAATGGCCTCAACAGTCTGCGGCATGACGCCGTCATCTGCGGCTACGACAAGGACTACTATATCTGTAACCTTTGCCCCCCTTGCCCTCATTGATGTAAATGCCTCATGACCAGGTGTATCGAGAAACACAATATCTTTGCCTTCCAGATTAACCTTATATGCACCTATATGCTGAGTGATACCACCAGCCTCGGTCTCTGTAACCTTTGTCTCTCTTATTGCATCAAGGAGAGATGTCTTACCATGGTCTACATGTCCCATTATGGTTATAACAGGAGGTCGTGGTAATAATTTGCTAACATCCTCGGGTGCCTCTATAACAATGGTATCTTCTTCAATAGGATAAAGTTCAAGCTTTATCCCGAAACCCTCTGCAACTAACAAGGCTGCATCATTATCAACAGGCTGGTTTATTGTAAGCATATATCCTAATTCCATAAACTTCTTTATAACATCAGACAGCTTAATACCTATAAGTTCTGAGAATTCCTTTACCGTAGTTCCTTCAGGGAGTTTCAATGTCTTCTTCCTTGATACTACATGCTGGATCTGGGGTTTACGTTCTTCCTTCTGAAATACCCTGACCCTCCCCGCCTTCCTGAACGGTTTTTGCTCATACCATCTTTTTGGCTCTATCTTTCTGATCGTCTGGAATGCCCTTTGCATTCCTGGTTTTGTCTTGAATTTTTCTATCTTTTCTGTTTCTATCTCCTTTTTGAATCTATCCGGAATCTTTAATTCTTCCTCCTCGGGTGGTAAGGGTTCCTCATGTTTCTCTGTCTCAGGCATTATTTCAGGTTCTTCTTCAATCTCAGGTTTGGCTGGCTTTACTTTTTCCTCAGGTAACTTCTCAATCGAAGGCTTAACAGTTTTCTCTGCAGCTATATCTTTTTGGGGAGCAAGTTTTTTTGATGGTTTAACATCTTTCTTTCGGAATGTGTCTTCTATTTTTTGAGCGACTTCTGTTTCTATGCTTGAAGTGTGGGTTTTACCCTCTATACCAAGTTTTGAAAGCTCGCTAAGTATAATCTTGGTTGAAACCCCTATCTTCTTTGCCAGCTCATAAATTCTTATTTTTGACATTTATTTCCAACCTTTATCTCTTTCCATGACCTTTTTTTCTCAAGAACTCTTGTAACATTAATTTT
>PEUB01000030.1:0-31053 GCA_002780895.1 Nitrospirae bacterium CG02_land_8_20_14_3_00_41_53 | reverse complement strand
GCAAAGGGAGAGGGGACTATCTTCCCCTCTTGAGAGGGGTGTAGGGGTGTGTAATTCTCCCCTCCCTTGACGGGAGGGGATGAAGGGGAGGGTGAGATAAATTTCAAAAAAAACTTAACTGTTACGAAGGGGGTAAATATAATGGCAAGTTGTGCTGTATGCGGGAAACAAAGGGTAATCGGTAATAATGTCAGCCATGCTAACAATAAGACCAAAAGGCTGATAATGCCTAACCTGCAAAGGATGCGTATGATTACAGGTAAAGGAGCTAAAAGGCTCTATGTATGTACCAGGTGTCTCCGCTCCGGGAAGGTCAAAAAGGCTGTTTAGTGAACCCCGCACTACGTCTTTACCTTACAACAACGCATTGGTACGGGGCGGGGTATGGTGGTGCGGGGTGAAAAGGGCAGATTCCCTGCTTCTCCCTATCATCAATGAACTCGGGATTAATGATGGGGTAAGACTCGCTGAGATTAAAAAGAACTGGTATAATCTTTTCAGTAAGCCCCTTTCGTACCATATGGCGCCATCTATGTTATCCAAGGACGAGATTCTTCTTAATGTCGACTCGCCTGTATGGCTCCAGGAATTAAATTTTTGCAAAGAGGATATAATAAAAAAGATGAGTTCTTATGGTATCAGGGCTGTACGGTTCAGACTCGGCAGGGTTTCAATAAAAGCAAACTTAAGAATTAAAAGTCAAAAGTCAAAAGTTAAACTACTTACACCTGAGGAACTGTCTTATATAAAAGAAACAGTCTCTCAAATAAGTGGTGAAACGCTCAGGGAAACCGTCAGAAGAACAATAGAAAAGGCGCTTATTTCAGGACGAACAAGACTATAATCTCTGAACTATTTTACGCTGACTCTGCCTGCTTTTCATAAATAAGTATAGGTTTTTCGTTTTTTAGAATAGTCTCTTCATTTATCAGACATTCCTTGATACCTTTCTGTGAAGGTATCTCATACATCACATCGAGCATTATCTCTTCAAGTATAGCCCTCAATCCTCGTGCACCGCTCTTCCGCTGTATAGCCTTTTTTGCTATTGCTGATAACGCACTGTCTGAAAATTTAAGCCTGACATTGTCAAAAGAGAGGAGCTTCTGATACTGCTTTATGAGGGCATTCTTAGGCTCTATCAGTATCTTTATCAAGGCCGGCTCGTCAAGTTCGTCAAGGGCGGCTATAACAGGCATTCTCCCTACAAACTCAGGTATGAATCCATATTTTATCATATCTTCTGGTTCAACAAGGCTGAGTATCTCACCTATCTTTCTTTCCTTTCTTATCGCCATATCAGAAACAAACCCTACTGTTTTCTGTCCGCTCCTCTGTTCTATAACATCATCAAGGCCGATAAAGGCGCCTCCGCATATGAAGAGGATATTTGTTGTATCCACCTGAACAAATTCCTGTTGCGGGTGTTTCCTTCCACCCTGGGGCGGGATATTGGCTACAGTCCCCTCGATTATCTTGAGAAGGGCCTGCTGCACGCCTTCGCCTGATACATCCCTCGTTATAGACGGATTCTCTGATTTCCTGCTTATCTTGTCGATTTCATCAATATATACTATGCCCCTCTGTGCCTTTTCAATATCGTAATCTGCCGCCTGCAGTAGTTTCAGGATTATATTCTCGACATCTTCTCCGACGTATCCTGCCTCCGTGAGGGTCGTCGCATCAGCTATGGCAAATGCCACATTGAGTATCTTTGCTAATGTCTGGGCAAAAAGGGTCTTGCCAGTACCTGTTGGTCCTATCAGAAGTATATTACTTTTTTGTAGTTCTATATCTGATTCTACAGGGCTGTATATTCTCTTATAGTGGTTATGCACAGCAACAGAAAGTATCCTCTTTGCCCTTTCCTGGCCTATAACATAATCGCTAAGGAACTGATGAATTTCTATTGGCGTCGGAAGCCTCGGGAATACAATGCCTTTTACCTCCTCATGGAGTGCATCCGCAATTATCTCATTGCACAGTTCAACGCACTCATTGCATATATAAACGGTAGGTCCTGCAATAAGCTTTTTTACCTCAGCATGTCCCTTCCCGCAGAATGAGCATTTAAGCGCACTATCATCCCTTTTAGCCATATATCTTCCCATCTTTAATACTGTGGATTACATTATCAACTATCCCATAGTCTTTTGCTTCCTCTCCTGACATGAAAAAATCCCTGTCAGTGTCTGCCTGTATCTTTTCAAGAGATTGACCTGTGTGGTTTGAAAGTATTTGGTTAAGCGTTCCCTTCATCCTTAGTATTTCCCGAGCGTGTATTTCTATGTCAGTTGCCTGCCCCTGAAACCCTCCCATCGGCTGATGTAACATAATCCTTGAGTGAGGCAATGAAAACCTTTTGCCCTTTGCACCGGCTGAAAGCAAAAGCGCACCCATGCTTGCTGCCTGTCCGATGCAATAAGTTGCGATGCATGGTTTCACATACTGCATGGTGTCATATATTGCAAGGCCAGAGGATACTATGCCGCCTGGTGTATTAATATACAGATGGATATCCTTTTCAGGATCTTCTGTCTGAAGGAACAGCAGCTGAGCGATAACTAAGTTGGCGACATAATCATCTATTATTGTCCCGATAAAGATGATCCTGTCCTTAAGCAGTCTTGAGTAAATGTCATAGGCTCTCTCTGAGCGTCCTGTCTGTTCTATTACAATTGGTATAATACTCATTTATTCTCCTTTCTCAATTATAGCTTTAGACAAAAGCATATCCAAAACCTTATCTTCAAAGATAGAATGTCTTAGTCCTTCCAGAGAGCCTTCTTTGTATTTATAGAACTTAATGACGGCTTCCGGTGCGGCCGAAAGCCTTTGCGCTAAAACTGCTATCCGGTCTTTGATCTCGTCATCCGTCACCGTAATACCCTCTTTTTGCCCGATCACATCAATGATTATCGACGCCTGAACGGTTTTCAATGCCTTATTTTTCAGTTCAGTCTGTAATTTTTCTAAGTTCTTTTCTTCTTGTTCCGGACTATCTGCCTCTGATATCAGATGCGTGATGCCTGATTCAGGATGACCCCCCTTCAATTCCCCCATACTTTCTTCTAACATAACCGATTCCAATTCTCTTTTTACGAGGGCCTCTGGGACTTCAAAATTATGGGCTTCAAGAATCTTATTTACAATTTTTGCCTTCTGTATCCTGGCAGCATGCTCTTTTTTGAAATTAAGAATTTTTTCCTTTATCTTTTCTTTCATCTCGGAGATGTTTTCAAAACCGAGGTCCTTCGCAAACTCATCATCAATCGTGGGCAGGTTCTTTTTCTTTATTTCCTTTATCGCAACCTTCATGTCAATCGTTTTCCCTGCAAGTTCTTTTGACTTACAGTCTTCCCCGAAAACTTTCGGGGTGGTAGTGAACTCAACTATATCGTCTTTTTTCTTGCCGATCATTTTTTCTATTATGTCGGGAGGCAAGATCTCATTGCCCATCTTTGATATTTGCTCTTTGAGAGACGCAGCGTTTTCTTCACCTGCTATTTTAGCGTCAACGTACTCAAATGAAACCAGGTCATCTGTATCTATCTCTTTTTCAGAAACCTCATATATAGCTTTTTCTCCCTGGAGTTTCTTAAGGTATTCTTCTACCTCGGCTTCATCGACAATAACAGGAATATCCTCTATCTCTATATTTTCGTAATTAAGATTTTCAATCTTAGGCATCACCTCGACTGTAATAGAAAGACTGACTGGATTATTTCTCTTAAAGTCGAGTTTCTCATCAAATACAGGCATTGCTGCAGGTGTGAGTTCAGCCTCTTTTAATGCCTTACTGTAATATTCAGGTATTATCTTATCAAGTACCTCTGCTTCGACCTCTTTGCCAAATCGTTTTTCTATTATATTAACCGGCGTCCTGCCAGGCCTGAAGCCCGGAATCTTAGCCTTCTGTCTGACCTTCTCAATAGAATCTCCTATCTCCTTTTCAATCACGTCTGATGGTATCTCTATCCTGAGACGCTTTTTTGTAGTACTGATATCTTCCACTGACTTGAGCAAATTCAACCTCCTTGAATTATTATCTATTATACCCTAAATTGAATGATTATTTTAAAATTTTGTGGTAGCCGCAGGTTTACTTATCCAATACCTCTCTCACCTTCCTCAAAAGTTCTCTTGGTGAAATAGGTTTTGGGATAAAGTTTAACCCCTCTTCAAGGAGTCCTTTTTTCTGGATAATATCTGCAGTATAACCGCTTGTAAAAAGGGCTTTAATATTTGGTTTTGTTTTCTTTATCTCATTATAAGCCTCTTTGCCATTCTTCTTTGGCATTACTACATCAAGGATTAGAAGCTGGATTATGATTTAATTACAGGCAAATATATCTTAAATGTTGTGCCTTTTCCCAAATCACTACGGACATCGATATATCCATTATGCTGTTCAATTATCCCGTATACTATTGAAAGCCCAAGCCCTGTGCCTCTCCCCACCTCTTTGGTTGTAAAGAATGGTTCAAATATCCTTCCCACTGTTTTTTCATCCATACCTGCGCCTGTATCTGCCACAGATATAAGCGCATATCTACCCGGCTTTTTATATTTAATTGCCTTTAAAAACTCTTCATCTAACTCCACAAGTTCAGTACTTATGGTTAAACGACCTCCATCAGGCATCGCATCCCTTGAGTTTGTAATAAGGTTAATTAAAACCTGCTCTAACTGACCGCTGTCTGCCATGACTGTTAAATCTTCAATCCCCCCTTGCCCCCCTTTATCAAAGGGGGGTAAGGGGGGATTAAGTATGACTTTGAGTTCAATGTCTTCACCAATGACCATCAATAAAAGTTTCTCCACATCCTTTATAATCCCATTGAGCCTTACCGGCCTTTTGATAATTATTTGTTCTCTGCTGAATGCGAGAAGGCCTTTTATCAGATTAACTGCCCTCTCTGATGAGGCGAGTATCATGTCTACATTGTGTCTTAACGGATCATCTTTTTTCATCTCCTCATCTAAGAGTTTTCCATAGCCTATTATTGCTGTCAGGAGATTATTAAATTCATGGGCAATACCGCCTGCAAGGATACCAATTGATTCAAGTTTGCTTGCCCTTAAGAATCCTTCTTCCATCTTCCGCTTCTCAGTAATGTCACGGAAGACTAAAACTACACCGATGATATTGCCGTCTCTGTCTCTGATGGGTGCGCCGCTGTCTGCTACGATTCTTTCCGTCCCATCCCTGGCAATAAGCATAGTATTGTTGGCAAGCCCTACAATCAAACCAGTTTTAATGACCCTTGTAACAGGGTCTTCAGGAATCTTACGGGTTTTCTCATTGATGATATGGAAGACCTCGGAACAAGGTCTTCCTGTAGCCTCTTCTTGAGTCCAGCCTGTAAGCTCTTCTGCTACTTTATTGATTAAGAGTATTTTCCCTTCTGTGTCGGTGGCTATAACACCATCGCCTATAGAGCAAAGTGTCACTAAAAGACGTTCTTTTTCAGCAGCGAGCTCTTTGGTCTTTCTTTCAACTTCCTTTCTCAGCTCCATCTGGTTCAAACAGTGTGTGATAGTATTAAGTATCTCTCTTGATTCAAAGGGCTTCTCAATAAAATCATAGACACCAAAACGAAATGCAGCTACTGCCTTATCTTTATCTGCGTAGCCGGTAATTATGATTACTTCTGTATCCTTATGTTTCTCCTTAATCCATTGCAGCACCTCGATCCCGCCCATCTCAGGCATAACAATATCAAGAATCACTAAATCAAGGTGTTGAGCAGACATAATTTTCAGGCATTCTAATCCGCTTCCTGCAGTTACTACCTCGTATCCGTTATCCTGGAGCAATCCGCCCAGGCTCTTCCTTATCCCTTCTTCATCATCAACAACAAGGATCTTATGCGGAGATAGCATCTTTTATGTCCTCCTTAATTGGCAGATATACTCTGAAGGTAGTACCTTCACCTATTTGACTATCAAAATCTATCCTGCCGCCGTGTCTTTCTACGATCCCATAACTAACGCTTAAGCCAAGCCCCACACCAAGAGGTCCCTTTGTAGTAAAGAAAGGGTCAAATATCTTCCCTTGATTTTCTTTTGGAATGCCGATACCTGTATCGCGGATGCTTATGACCACATAGGGTTCTTCCCTTTTAACGGAAATCGCTATGATTCCACCTTTTTCCTTCTCAAGAATAGCCTCATAGGCGTTGTTTATCATATTAATTAAAACTTGTTCAATCTGCCTTTTATCAGCAAAAATTTCCTCAACATCTGCCTCTTTTAGTATTAATTGGATATTAGCCCGCTTGCAATCAGATTGATAAAGGGCCATAACCCCTTCTATTGAGTCTCTAAGATCGTAGCGGTTAAATTCCGGCCTGCTTTCTCTGGCGTAGTCGAGCAAGGCCATGGTAATCTTGTTTGCAGTCCGGGTAGCCTCCTCAATGGTCCGGGCGCGTTCCATTACGAATTGTGGAGAAAGTTCTTTCCCATTTTCTATCTTTACTAATAGCCTCTGCGCCTCGGTAAGCACAGGGGCAAGCTGGTTTTTGATCTCATGCGCTACACCTGCAGCCAGGCGGCCGATGCCAACGTGCTTCTCTACCATAATCAACCCCTGCTGAGCCTCACGAAGTTTATGAGTGCGTTCCTCAATTAGTTCTTCCAGATGGTCACGGTGTCTTTTAAGCGACTCCTCCGCCTTTTTCATCTCATCTAACAGGCGGGCATTCTCTAAAGAGATGGCTGCCTGTGAGGTTAGCAATTCTGTCATTTGTGTCTTTTCGGATGTGAAGACCGAATCAGCAAGTCTATTTTCGAGAAATAAAATCCCGATCAATTCGGCTTTTTTAATTACAGGGAGGCATAAGATGGATTTATGTTTTATGGAATGATCCACACGAGCGCCCTTAAACTCGCACTTTTCACATCCATATTCAAGGATAAATTTCTCTTTAGTGCGGTGGACATAACGAATAATTGGTTGACAGATATCTTTGCAGTCATCGAGTCTTCGAACTGCAGTCCGAACAATATCCTTTTCGGCAATATGGCTTTCGGCGCGGATAACCATATCCCCATCTTTCTCACTCAATAAATACCCGTGCTGCGCCCCAGAGGCCTCTAAAACCACATTCATAATCTTATTCAGCAGGGCATCAGGGTCAATCTCTGCTGAGATGGCAAGAGAGGATTTCATCAGATAGTCAACATCCAGGCTGGGAAGTGTGTAAGAGGGAGGGGGTTCTGCTTCGACTTTTATGTAAGCAGGGATTTCTTCCTCAAAATACTCCGGGTGTTTTTCCATAAGTAATATCTCTTTTCGTTCCGCATGACATTTTTTATACAGACGCCCTGCCTCTGCAAAGTAGACCCTATCTGTCCCAACACCTGCCTCCTTGAGAAGTTCCCCCCGACATTCATTAAGGTGGCCTTCCAGAAAGGTGTAACGCTGTTCATGGGCTATAGCTATAGCATCAAAGTAGAGGCTCCTGGCCTTTCTGAATTCCCCGGTAACCCTTTCCCTCTCAGCATAAATAAAGGATAGATAGGGTTTTAATAAAGGTCCTAATTTAGCCCAGGTCTCAATCTTTTCGATGATAGGTTGAATGAAAGAAAGCAATTCCTCTTTACTCTTGTAAGCGATCCCCCTTTCATACAATTTATGGGCATTCAGCGCCTGAAAGACATACCACTGCCGCTTCAACACATTGTCAGTAAGCCCTCTCAGATAACGCTTGACTCCAAGTAGATACTCTTCAGCCTTTTCATACTCCCCGAAATAATAAGAGGTCAGAGCCATGTGGACATAATAGCTTCCTGCGGAGGCGATATGATTATCCATCTCCCATTTTTTAATCTTCTCCCCCATGGGGACAGGCGTATAATTTTTCTTCATCGGGGCAATCCATCCGGCCTGCATCGCCTCTGCCAGCCCAACAGAAAAGGATAAATGATATCTTTGAGAAAACTGAAGACATTCCTTAGCATACTCCTCAATGCTCAACAGGTTTGCCCCCTGAACCTGAAGGCTCCACATCAAGGGGCCGTAAGAAAGCCCTGCATTATACAGATCACCACAGTTCTTTCCGCACTGGATAGATTTCAAACAGTACTTAACTATTTCTTCTGGATGACCCCTTGAATGTGCATTACACCAGACAACCCCGTTCATCCCCCGGGTTGCCCCAAAGGTGTTAGGATATTTTTCAGACAGATCACGTGCCAGGTCCTCATAGCGAAAGGCCTGACCAAATTCTCCCCGTTCCCCCAGATAGAGAGCCATGATCGAGAAGGAGTAGATCACTGATTCATCCATGCCGCCTTCCATGCAATGCTGCGTGGACTGAACGGCAGAGAGATATAATTGGGGCACCAGACCGGACATATACAGGTCCGGGATAAGTTCACTGTAAAAGGCAAGTTCAATCTTGCTCTTCCTTTCAGTGGTAAACGGCATATTCAGGAGGGTATCCCAGATGTCAATATCTTTAGAGCTAACCTCATTCATCAATTGCTCCCGTTTTTTCTCCGCAAGCTCAGGATCCTCCGGTATCGATTTTCCGAAAAAGGCCAATCCCCGGTTAGCAGTTTCAATGGCCTTAATGAAATTGCCAATGGATGATAAAGAGGTTGTTTGTTCGGCCAATGCCTCTGCCTTATCAAGATCGGTTTTTGCATGGTCAAGTAGTTGATTGAGCAGTTTTTCCGAATGGTCATATCTTCCACACATCAACTCGGTTTTGGCCAATTTCTGAAAGATCTTAAATGTCCTCTCGTATTGTACATCCCAGCAGTCATCCGGCAAGAGCTCAAGGCTTTGTCGAAAATATTCATTTGCTGCCTCCGCGGCCAGTGAATCGAGGGCCCTGTTACCTGCATGATAATTGATATCCGACAACAGATAGGCCGTTTCTCTATCTAATCTCTCCTCCCTCCCGAGATTCAGATGGGCGGCGATGATAAAGAGGTTATCCAGTTTCTCCATATCTGCCCCTCCGGAAACATCTGAGAGAAGGTGATTTCCGACCTGATAGTGTATCTGACGACGCCTTTCCTGTTTTATGGCGGAGAGGACCGCCTCCTGCACCCTGTCATGAACGAATTGCAATTGATCCTTACTCTCCATCAGAAGCCCCTGGCCTAAGGCCGGCTTCAATATTTCAAACGTGTCAAGTAATGCTATCTCTCTGACCAGGGCTACCTCATCGGGTATGAAGATGTTTCCCATGCAGGCGCAATATTCGAGGAGATCAATAGTATCAGAAGGCAGTTTTTGCACCTTCGAGCTAAAAAGCGCCACCACAGTGGTAGGCATATTGGACTGCCTGATCTTATCCAGGTCCCAGCGCCACTGCCGACCTTCATCTAAAAAGAGTAGATCTTCATTATAAAGATAAGACAGACTCTCACTCACAAAGAGAGGGTTTCCCTCGGTAAGTCTTGTTATAAAACTGGCTAAGGCCTCTGTTTGAGAGAGGGGAGAATCGAGGATATAGGAGACCATCTCATGGCAGTGTTCAGCCTTAAGAGGTCCTAACCTGATTTCTCTCAGGGGTTGGCGGTTCTCGTTGATGTCTTGTATCAGCCTTGTCAGGGGATGGCTTGGATCCACCTCAGTATGGCGATAGGCTCCCAGAAGAAAGAGGGAAGGGTGCTCCTTGTAGTTGGCAAAGATGTTGGATAGAAAATCAAAGGAGGCAACATCGCACCACTGAAGATCGTCTATAAAAAGCGTCAGGGGGTTGCTCTCACTGGCCATGCAGGTTAAAAATCTACCAAAGACATCATGGAAGCGGTTTCTTGATTCCACAGGGGGAAGCGGTTTAACATCAGGCTGAGGGCCGATCAGAACCGTGAGTTCAGGTATCACATCTGTTATCACCTCCCCAATTTCCCCCAACAGCTTCGGTGATTTTTTTCTTCCAGAGGGCGACCCTTTCATCACTTTCCGTTAAAAAAGTCCTTATCAAGCCCCTGAGGGCCTGAAGAATGGAGCTATATGGAATGTTCTTTTGATAGACATCGAATTTCCCTGAGGCAAAATAGCCCCTGTGCTCCACGATCGGTTTCTGAAGCTCCTGAATCAAGCGGGTCTTTCCGATGCCAGGCAGCCCCGAAATGAATAGGCAGTGGAAAACCCCCCCAGCGGCTCGCTCATATTCATCGAGGATAATCTCGGCCTCTCTATCCCGGCCAACCATTTTAGAGACAAAGGTAACCCGATGGGTGCGATCATAAATCCCCAGGGGAAATTCGCTGATTGTGCCCCTAACTGAGTATTCATCCTGGCACCGCCTCAAATCTGCAAAAAGCCCTCTACCGCTCTGGTAGCGTTTTTCCGGCTGTTTGAGCGTTAATCTGGCAATGATCTTACTCAAGATAGGCGGTATCTCAGGATTCAACTCGTGGATAGGCGGCGCCTCTTCAGCCAGATGGGAATGTATTAACTCCAGTGGGTCTGTAGAAAAGAAGGGAAGCCTGCCGGTCAGCAGTTCATAGAAGGTAATCCCAAGGGAGTAGAGGTCAGTGGAAAAGTCTACCCTGTGGTTGATACGCCCGGTCTGTTCAGGAGAAGTATAAGCCAGGTTCCCTCAACAAAAGAGCGGTCATAAATGAAATGACTCACATCCCTTACATCAAGGGGAGTTATAAAATCAATTAATCTTATATCGAGTGTATCCGGTTTTACCAATATATTATGGGGTTTGACGCCGCCATGAATAATCCCCGCCTCATGAACTTTATCAATGGCTTCAGATAGCTTGCACGCTATATTGAAGAAATCATCAAGGGTAATTCTATCTCGTGTTTTAACCCATTCATCGAGAGTGATTCCCTCGAAATAGTCCTGAGTGATAAAGTAGACTCCACCCTTTACTTCAAAGGACAGAGGTGTGATAAGCAACGGGTCATGTAAAACCTTGAGGTGTTCGATCTTCTGCCTGAAGTGCGCCTTTTGATTTTCGGACAGGGAGGCTGCTTTTAGAATCTTGAGCATTAATGGCCGATTCGGATTTTTTTTGTGAAATGCCTTATAAACGATGGATTGAGGACCTTCGCCCAGCTTTTCAACAAGATTATAATTAGGGATTGCTGTCTTTATCTCATTCATTTTTACGTTATTTAATATACATTATTTCAATGTGGCCGTCTACCTATCTACATCTGCACCAGTAATTCTCGGTGTAAAAGAGACGAGATTGCTTCAGGATAAGGCCCTTCGCAATGACGGATTACGAAAACTTGTCTTGTCATTGCGAGCGGAGCGAAGCAATCTCAAGGGTTTTCAATTTCACCGAGAATTACTGCAGAAAGGTGTGTAAATTTCTCTTTTATGAGTTTAATGAGGTATAATCTTCTGTGAACCTTTATCTTATTGATGGAAATTCCTATGTATACCGCGCCTATTATGCCATCAGGGAACTCACAAATTCTAAGGGCTTTCCAACCAATGCAATCTATGGCTTTACGAACATGCTTCTTAAGATCATCCGTGAAAAGAAGCCTGATGGTATCGTAGTATCCTTTGATACGCCTGTCCCAACAGAAAGACACAGGATTTATGAAGAGTATAAGGCCCAGAGGCCCGAAACACCAAGAGAGCTTGTAGAACAGATGCCTTATATAAAAAAGATGATTTCTGCTTTTAATATCAGTATATTCGAGGCACCTGGGTATGAGGCAGATGACCTCCTCGGTACGATTGCAAAAAGGGCAGCATCTGAAGGGATTGATGTATTCATCGTTACCGGAGATAAGGATATGCTCCAGCTTGTTAATAACAGAGTAAAAATTTATGACCCGATGAAAGATAAAGTGCTTGATGAGGAATTTGTCAAAGAAAAGTTTGGTGTCGGACCAGAAAGGATTACGGAGTTTATGGCGCTTGCAGGAGATGCGGTTGATAATATTCCTGGGATTAAAGGTGTAGGCGAAAAAACAGCTAAAGAACTCCTTTCAGAATTCGAAAGCCTTGATGATCTGCTGAACAACACAAGCAGGATAAGGAAAGATAAGTTGAGGCTGCTTGTGTCCGAAAACGCTGATATCGTTAGATTAAGCAAGAAACTTGCGACTATTGATACATCTGTGCCTCTTGATATTAATCCCGAATTTATTTCGGGAGAAGAATTTCGATTAAAAGAGCCTGACTGGGCTTCATTACTTCCGTTATTCAGAGAATTTGAGTTTGGAAGCCTGATGAAACTTATTCCATCGGGCATATCAAGTAAAGTAAGTTATGAAACAGTATTTTCCATAGAAAGAGTCAAAGAAATAGCTGCATTAATAAAAGAGAAGTTTGCCTTTGATATTGAGGCATCCGCCTCTGGCGGAAGCAGAAACCCGCTAACTAAAAGTCTTGTCGGACTTGCATTATGTATAGAGAAAGGGCATGCATTTTATATTCCCGTTTCCCATTCTTATTCTGGAATACCTGAGCAGATAAATAAGAAAGATGTATTAGGGGTGCTTACACGAATATTTGAGGATGAGCAGATAGCAAAGATAGGACATAACCTTAAATACGGCATAATGATTCTAAAAGAGGACGGTATTAACGTTAAAGGACCACTTTTTGACACGATGATCGCATCATACCTTATTAATCCAAACAAACCGAATCACAGTCTCGAAGAGGTTTCCATGGAATATCTCTCTTATAGAAAAAAGACCTTTACGGAAGTCCTCGGGAAGAAAAGTTCCTTTTCAGAGGTTTCTCTAAAAGAGGCCACCTCCTATGCGTCTGAAAATGCAGGTCTCAGCCTTGAATTAAAAGAGGTGCTATTCAATACCTTGAGAGAAAACAATCTTGAAGATATTTATCTCAATATCGAGATGCCTCTTATTTATGTACTTGCTGACATGGAAGAAGCAGGCGTAAAAGTTGACTCTAATAAACTTGAGGGAATTTCAAAAGAGCTTGAAAGGGAGCTTGACGGTATTCAGAGAAGGATTTATTTCCTCGCTGGAGAAGAATTCAATATTAATTCACCTAAACAGCTAAGCAGGGTTTTATTCCATAGTCTTGGATTCCAGCCAGGGAAAAAGAAAAAAACCGGTTTTTCTACAGAGATGGGCGTGCTCGAGGAGCTTGCAGAATCCCACGAACTTCCTCGCGAGATACTTAATTTCAGAAGTCTCAACAAACTTAAAACAACATATATTGATGTGCTTCCAAAGCTCATCAATCCAAAGACAGGGCGCATACATACATCGTTCAACCAGACAGCAACAGCTACTGGAAGGTTAAGCAGCAGTGACCCAAATCTACAGAACATTCCGATAAGAGGCGAGTGGGGCCGGCGTATAAGAGAGACATTCATAGCAGAAGGAGATAATCTCTTGCTTTCAGCAGATTATTCACAGGTTGAATTAAGGATACTTGCCCATCTGAGTAATGATGAAGGTCTTATCAATGCCTTCAAAAATAATCTTGATATTCATGCAAGGACAGCGTCTGAAATCTTTGGTATCCCAATAGATAAGGTCACTCCTGATATACGGAGAATTGCAAAGACAGTGAACTTTGGGGTTATTTACGGGATATCACCGTTCGGATTATCAGAAACGCTAAGTATATCGAGGGATGAGGCAAAAAAATATATAGAGCAATATTTTAATAGACATCCCGGTGTTAAGAGCTATATGGAAAAAACCCTTGAAGAGGCAAGGGATAAGGGTTATGTGTCAACACTTTTTGGAAGAAGACGTGCTGTTCCGGGTATTAAAAGTAAGAATTCAAATATAAGACAGCAGGGTGAAAGACTTGCAATAAACTCTCCCATACAGGGCACAGCAGCAGATATTATTAAGATTGCAATGATAAATATATGGAAGAGGTTTAAAGATAGGGATTTGAAAACAAGGATGATTCTTCAGGTTCATGATGAACTTTTATTCGAGCTTCCAGCAGAGGAGTTCAGCACAGTAAAAGATATTGTTAAAAAGAAGATGGAGGGTGTTATAACGCTTTCCGTGCCTGTGAGTGTGGATATCAATTATGGAAAGAACTGGGTAGAGGCACATCCGCCGGTGTAGCTCAGAGGCAGAGCAGCTGATTCGTAATCAGCAGGTCGTGGGTTCAAGTCCCACCCCCGGCTCCATTTAAAATCACTAAGGTGATCTTAAGGAGAATCCTCAGAAATAGTTAACCCTTTGCTTGACAAAGAGCCTTCAAAAATTATAATTAACAACCAGATAAAGGGAGATTATGATTTTATTTAAAAGTGGCTATGTTTAAATTTATCCATACAGCAGACATTCATCTTGACAGTCCCTTACGAGGGCTTGAACGCTATGAAGGAGCGCCCATTGAACAAATCCGCGGCGCTACCCGTCAAGCGCTCAAGAATCTTGTGCGACTTGCTATTGAAGAAGAAGTAAAATTTGTTCTTATTGCCGGCGATTTATATGATGGAGACTGGAAAGACTATAACACTGCTCTTTTCCTCACCAGTGAAATGTCCAAGCTTCGTGAGGCCGGCGTAAAAGTTTTTGTAATTTCAGGCAACCATGACGCGGCAAGCCAAATAACCAGAAGCCTCAAGATGCCGGAGAATGTTACAAGATTTTCTGTTAGGAGACCTGAAACCGTTAGACTCGATGACTTAGGTATTGCAATTCACGGAAGAGGATTCCCACAGCGTGCGGTCATGGAAGATCTCTCCGCATCTTATCCATTTGCATTATCTGGTTATTTTAATATCGGGATGCTCCATACAAGTGTAACCGGACGAGAAGGACATGAGACATATGCTCCCTGCAAAGTGGAATCTCTCCTTACTAAAAATTATGATTACTGGGCTCTTGGCCATGTACATAAGCGGGAAATACTTCATGAGAATCCTTGGATTGTCTTCCCGGGAAATATTCAGGGAAGGCATATTGGCGAAATAGGTACGAAAAGCTGTACCCTTGTGACAGTTGATAATGCACGTATTGTTAATGTCGAGCCTCGCACTGTCGACGTACTCGAGTGGATATATCTGATATCCGACGCTGCGCATTGTGAATTGCCTGACGAAGTTGTTGACAAGATACAGACCCAGATTGAGGGTGAACTGAATAAGAATGATGGCCCCTTGCTTGCCGTCAGGATAACTATACAAGGGGCTTGCAGGGCACATATGGAATTAATGTCTGACCCGCAGAGATGGGTTAATGAGATTCGGGCTGCTGTCACAGATATAAGCGGTCAGTCAGTATGGATTGAGAAAGTAAATATAGAGACAAAAACAGCAGTCGATTTGGAAGAAATGATGAAAAGCAACAGCCCCTTAGGCGAACTTCTCCGCTTTATTCAGGATATGGATTCAACAGGTACGCTGCCTCCCTCTTTCGTGGAGGATTTTACTCATCTTAAAGCTAAACTGCCAGGTGAAATTACGCAAGGAGAAGATGCAATCAACATTGAATCTCCTGAAAAGATCAGAGAGGTTATTGAGGATGTAAAACAGTTGCTGACAATCCGCCTCCTTTCCAGCAGAGGTAGCGGAGGTAGTGAATGAAAATCCTCACTTTGGAACTGAGGGCATTTGGTCCATTCACAGGAAGTGTCTTGCATTTTCCCGATGGTAAAGAAGGATTGCATATAGTCTATGGTCCGAATGAGGCAGGGAAAAGCGCTGCTCTCCGGGGATTGAAATCGCTTTTATTTGGGATACCTGAGCGCACTACTGACAATTTTGTCCATGACAATAACAAACTGAGAATCGGGGGACATATTAAACATTCAGATGGTTCCTCGATTTTTTTTGTTCGCAGAAAAGGCCGCACAAACACCCTTCTTTGTGAAGATGAAAGCGTTTTAGATGAAACTGTCCTCAAAAAACACATCGGCAGCGTCGGAGAAAAACTGTTTTCGAGAATGTTTGGAATCAACTATCAGGATCTTGTTATGGGAGGAAAAGAAATCATTGCAGGAGGTGGAGATGTTGGTGAGAGCCTTTTTGCCGCTGGAATAGGTGGAATCGGGCTGAGGGAAATACTCCTTGGCCTTGACAAAGAGGCTGAAGAGCTTTTCACACCCAGGGGGAAGAAAATCATTAATGTAAGGATAACGGAATTGAATGACATAAAGAAAGAAATTCAAGGCGCTGCGTTATCTGGCAGAGAATGGGAAGAACATAATGAAGCCCTTAAATCAGCTCAGATAAATAAAGAAAAGTTAATACATGAACTTACCATTCTTCGGAGCGAGATAAACCGTTTAACCCGTCTTCAGAAGGCTATTCCGCTGATTGCTGAATGGAAAGAACTGAGCAGCGAGCGTACTAATATGGGTGAAGTGCTGATTCTTCCGCAGAACTTTCCTGAAGAACGCCGTCAGGCTGTTGAAACACTGAACCATGCTAAGTCAATAGAGAAGAAGGCTATCGAACAATTGGCAAGATTAAAGGGAAATCTTAATGCGATTTCATTCTCTCCTGATATCCTGAAATACGGAAAGATCATTGAAGATTATCATATCCGGCTGGGAAGTCATATCAAGGCACTCAAAGACCTACCGAAACTGAATGGTGAAATGTCCCAACTGCAGGCAGATGCTGAAGCTATTCTTAAAGAACTTGATCCTAACCAGACAATAGAACAGGCAGAAGCGCTCCGAATAACATCTGCAAAACGTCAGCATATCCGCGGCGTTGGCGCTCAGTACCAATCGCTGACAGAAAGACTGCGGAATACTAAAAAATCCATAGGCATGCTCAATACAAAGATACAGCAGACTCAGAATGATTTAACAAGGTTAGGTGAACCAAGAGATATCCGCGACCTTCGGGAGTTAATCCAGCGTGTCAACAAACAGGGAGATCTGGAAGCCGAACTCAAAAAGATAAAAATAGAATTGAAAGAAGAGGAAGGAAATGCCCGGGTAGAATTACAAAAACTTTCCTTATGGGATGGCTCTCTTGCTGATCTCGAATCTCTGCCCATTCCTTCCAGTGAAACTATTGATCGTTTTGAAAAAGAATTCGACTCTCTACTCAGTTCTATCGAAAAAAATGAAATACGCATTCAAGAAGCTGCGAGTAAGGCCTCGAACCTTCGCAGCAAAATAGAATCTCTTGAACTGTCTGGCGCTGTGCCTACCGAACTTGATCTCGAGGAAGCACGCAGACGACGAGAGTCTGGCTGGAAATTGATTCGAGGCGCTTGGCTTCAAGGCGAGCTTGATCCAGAGGAGGCAAAAAGTTTCGATCCCTCGGATCCTCTGGATAAAGCATATGAAAAAAGTGTTTACCATGCTGATGATGTAGCTGACCGCCTCAGGCATGAAGCTGAACGGGTAGCCCAGAAGTCTACATGGATTGCAGAACTTGACCGTTTAGGAAAAGAACTCTCCTCCTATGAAGTCAACAAGAATAATCTGACTGAAAATCGTTTTTCACTATCGGCTGAATGGAATAGCCTCTGGCAAACCACGGGCATAAAACCTCTGACACCGAAGGAGATGTCATCCTGGATGCAAAAACAGGATGCACTCGTAAGAAGGGCTGAAAGGATCAGAAATCTACATCTCAATATATCGCAGATTGAAGAGAGGATAGATGAGTATAAAAATTTGCTTATAAAATGTATATCTCTTCTGGGTGAGCCTAAAACCGATCCTTCATTGGCACTTCATTCTTTAATAGATAGAGGACAATCACTGATAGACAATATAGAAAAACAAAAGAGCCAGCGGGAAACACTGAAAAAATTCCTCTATGATCTGAACAGCCAGATCAAGGAAGCTCAGAACGAAGAAAAAATAGCCTCTGAGGAATTGTCAAAATGGCAGATTGCATGGGGTAAAGCAGTAAAAGAGATCGGCTTGGATGAAACAACGCTTCCTTCAGCAGCGAATATCATATTAGACAGGAATCAGGATTTTTTTACGAAATTTGATGAAATTATAAAACTGCGCCGGAGGATGGAAGGTATAAGCAGGGACAAAAGCGAATATGCTAATGATATTAAATATCTTGCTAAACGCGTTACCCCGGATCTCGCTGAACTGCCTTTCGACCAGATTGCAGTCGAGTTACATACAAGATATACGA
Organism: Nitrospirae bacterium CG02_land_8_20_14_3_00_41_53; assembly: GCA_002780895.1. Lineage (GTDB taxonomy): Bacteria > Nitrospirota > Thermodesulfovibrionia > Thermodesulfovibrionales > SM23-35 > 0-14-3-00-41-53. The sequence continues at coordinate 13,033 of PEUB01000030.1, read as the reverse complement.
AAACACGAGAAGACTCAGCAACCCACACCCAGCTAAAGGATCGATATCAAGAGGTAGAACAAGAATTAGAGAAAGCCCGCTCCTCAATCCGTGAAATGACAGATAAACTAAATGGATTATGCCGCCAGACAAAATGCCATAAGTTCGAAGAATTGGAAGGAATCGAGAAACAGTCATCTATCGCATGGGATCTGGATCAAAAGATAGGGCAGTTGAAAAGGCAGCTATTTACACATGCTGCAGGAGGAACCTTTCAAAAACTGATCAATGAAGCTGAAAAGATTAATCCTGATAGTCTCCCCTCTTTGATAAGAGAAAACGAAGAGAAAGTCAGAGGAATCGAGAACAGTCTCTCAGAAATAGACCAGAAAATAGGAAGGGAGAATACAGAACTGGAAAAAATGGATGGCAGTTCAAAAGCGGCTGATGCAGCTGAAAGAGCACAGGCAGTGCTGGCTCAGATCCACAGCGCTGCAGAGCGATATATCCGCCTGCGTGCAGCCTCCTCGATTCTCCTGGCTGAAATTGAACGGTATCGGACGAAAAACCAGGGGCCAATTCTGAAAAGGGCAAGCGAAATATTTTCTCTTCTAACATTGCAATCATTCTCAAGGCTGAAGATAAACTATGGAGACGATGATAAGCCGTTCCTTGTTGGAGTTCGTTCCAACGGTGAAGAGGTAACGACCGCGGGCATGAGTGACGGTACAAGTGATCAGCTCTATTTATCCCTGCGTCTTGCCAGTCTCGAAAAATATCTTCATACAAATGAGCCGTTACCTTTCATAGTTGACGACATTCTCATAAACTTTGACGATAAACGTTCCGAGGCAGTGCTTAAGGTTCTCTCGGAACTTTCAAGAGAAACGCAAGTAATTTTATTCACCCATCACAACCATTTAATTGAAATTGCAAAAAAAGTGATTACTCCTGAGATTCTCCATCTGCATTCGCTAAGATAATAGTTAAAGAAGATCTGATCCGATCGGGGGATGCAGAATCCAGAGGGCTTCGAGTAGTTTATCCTCCTGGATTCCCGCTTAAAGACTGCGGGAATGACAGAATTGGGACTTTTGCAAGAGGCTCTTTAGGTAGTAATTACTGTCGTAAGTTTTTTGTATTTACTTTTCCCTGATATGATCTTTCCGGCAGTCTTCTTTTTTACCTTTTTGACCCTTTTTTTCTGTGATTCATTTTTTACAGAGGTTTTAGGATTTGCAAAGGCCGCAGCTACCTTGCTTTTCTTCCTTGTGGGTGTTGATTCGGAAGTTTTGTATTTAGCAATCGCAATCTGTTTTTCAATATCAATGCCAAAAACCGAAGAAATGTCCATATCTTCTATGATCCGGCTGCTTTTTCGGGAGGCCTTTTCAAGCAGTTTTCCGGTCCTGTCGGCTACTGTTTGTTTTATCATCTCGCCTATCTCGGCATCCCTCAGCCTGAAAAAGAGTTTCGGGTCTTCATCGAGTCTCGCGCCGACTCCGTAGAGTACGGCTGCCACGTGTTTGCACATGGAAGCCCAATCAGGACAGGAGCAACTGAACTTGATCTCGCGCGGGACAGGAAACATGCCCGTATCTCTGGAGGTGAATATCTCGCCTAACGCCTTCGGGAATTTCCCGGCCAACAGTTCATGGAAAGACTCCAGGGTGTTTTCACAAGCTGCTTTGATATTTTTCCAGATTTCTTTTTTGAGAGTCTGTATTTTTATGCAAACGGAATATGGTTTCGATCTGGAACCCTGCACCAGGGCATTAACCTCGCCCGGTTCAATCTGCAAATCCAATACAGCGCCATGCCGGACATAATTCCTTCCTCTTCCTATGCGGTTGCTGTAATCGGCATATCGCTCAAGATTCAGATTCCATGCCTTACCCCACCAGGTGCGGGCTATAGCGCTGCCTTCGATTACCACAGGCTTCATATTCGGGTTCTTTTTGCAAAGCTCTTTAAGTTTTCTGGCAGCCTTTGCTTTTTTTTCGGCCATAGACACGTATTTCGGAAACCCCCAATATCTCATGACAACTCCTTTACTTTTTTATTTATATCGTAAGAGTGAAAAGCTCCATCAGCTCCTTGTTGTCCATTTCGGTTATCAATGCCTCGCCGCTGCTTTGAATAATATCCTGCAACAGTTTTGATTTCTCTTCGAGCATCATGTCTATCTTCTCTTCAATGGTGCCCCTGGTTATGAATTTGTGGACAACGACATTCTTTTTCTGGCCAATCCTGAATGCCCTGTCCGTGGCCTGATTCTCTACTGCCGGGTTCCACCACCTGTCGAAGTGGATAACATGGTTCGCCTCGGTAAGATTCAGACCGACTCCGCCAGCCTTTAATGACAGCACCATAAACGGAATATACTGACTTCCCTGGAATTGTTCGATAATGTCCTTCCTCTTTCCGACAGGAGTGCCGCCGTGCAGCAAAAGCCCCTTTGTCCCGAATATGCTGTCCAGGAATGCCTTCAATGGTTTGGTCATCTCCCTGAACTGGGTGAAAACCAGCGCCTTCTCCCTCTTGTCATGTATTGTTTCACATATCTCCCTGAGCCTTGCAAATTTTCCGCTGTCATCTTCCTCATATCCGCCTGTGCCAAGGTACTGGTCCGGATGGTTACAGAGCTGCTTGAATTTCATCAGGGACGAGAGTATGATGCCCTTGCGCCGCATACCCTCAACGTTCTCTATCATATCCTTTAATCCCCTGACCATCTCTTTATAAAGGACTATCTGCTTCTTGCTCAGTGATGCATATGTCTTCATCTCGATCTTCTCAGGCAGGTCCGATATGACTGCTTTATCTGTTTTCAGCCTCCTCAGGACATAGGGACTGATGACCTTTCTCAAGCGTGCGTAACCGTCGGGGCTATGTTTTAGTCTCTTTGTGAATTCCGTGAACTCCTGCGGACTACCGAGCAGACCGGGATTAATAAAGTCGAACAATGACCATAGGTCCGAAAGCCTGTTTTCGATGGGCGTACCTGTCATGGCTATCCTGTTTCCCGCATTAAACCTCTTGACGGCTCTCGTTTGTCTTGTGCCGGGGTTCTTTATGGCCTGTGCTTCGTCAAGTATGATATATTCCCATTTATAGTCCTGAAGCCATTCGTATTTCTGGATAAGGGAATAAGTCGTGATGACGAGATCTATTTCATTAAGAGATTCTTTGTCTTTCGGTTTAACCTTTTTATCAGGATGTGCCTCAGGATGGGCCACAAAGAATTCGATGTCAGGCGTGAACCTCCTGATCTCCTGTGACCAGTTGGATATCAGCGACGCCGGTATCACCAGAAGGCTTGCCCGTTTTTGATTCCTGGATTTCAGGATATTCAACAGCGCAAGAATCTGGACAGTCTTGCCGAGCCCCATATCGTCTGCAAGGCAGATGCCGAACTTCAGTAAATCAAGGAAACAGAGCCAGTTCACCCCCTTCTTTTGATATGGCCTGAGTTCCGCCTTGAACGTCTTGCCAGGTTCCTCCGAACCAATCAGTTCAGGATGATGCAGCTTCCTGATGACCGATTCGAGCCATTTGCCGTTTGAGACATCGACACTTTCGCCTTCAGCAGGCAGACCAAGCATAGATTTCGGATTGAGCTGCATCCGCAGGGCATCTCTCAGACTGAAATTTCCTCCTCTTATCATCTTCCGGGCCTTTTCATATGCGGCTAAGGTCTGCTTTAACCTCTCAGGGTCAACGGCCACCCATTTGTTCTTGATAAAGGCAAGACCCTCCGACGATTGAATAAGCCGTCGGGCCTCTTCTTCAGAGATTAACGTGTCACCGAGAAGCAGCCGGGCATCAAAACTCAAAAGGGCATCCATGCCGAGATAAGACGGCTGTGTGTCACCCACACTGATATGAAGCTTAAGACCCGATGCATCGCCCTTCCACCAGTTCGGAATCCTGCACAGGATGCCGGACCTTTCATAGACCGGTATCTCCTTAAGAAAGGTAAATGCCTCCTTTGCGGACCAGGCAAGAGGATGAAGCAACTCCCCGGTTTCAAGGAGACCGGCAATCAAAGGGCTCTCCTTTGCAGCGAGATTGACTGTCGAAAGGAGTTCGAGCATCTTTTCACTGTCACTCCCAAATTCCTCTAATGCATATTTCAGAGGGAGGTGTTTCGATGCCCCCTGTTTATTAAGGCCGGTTGAATAAGTTGCAAGAAATGCGAATGGATAATCTTCTCTTTTACTCTCGACAAGGTGAAAAAATACCCGGCCCACCAAGTGTACATCGGGACTATATGTTTTGATGAATTCTTCTACTGTGCCAACATAAGCCTTGATCTCCCGCTGGAACACGGTGTTGAGCCTCTGCCAGAAACCCTCCAGCAGTTCACTACTCAGATATTCCGAACCTGTCATCAACGGGGCGTTCTCCAGAAATCTATTGAGTTCATACCCTTCAATGTCGATCTTTACCCTGTGGCGGATGACATCAAGGTCCGGCGTGAGTCTCAACTTATTCACAAACAGTCCGGCGAACTCCCTCAAGTAATCGAGAGAAGGGGACAAAGGGATTGTCCTGTCACAGAACCCTAAAAACAGAAAGGCTGTTTCAGGGTCTGAGGCAAACCTCCGGTATATTTCCTGCTGCAACAAGTGCCGGCTTTTGCTTATTTGTTCCCCGGCATCTATCCATTCCATCTGAATGGAGCCGTTAGGCATAACAACTGCATTTAATTCCTGATACATAAACCCGCCTTTGAGATCAGATTTTTTATTATACCTAAACCGGGACAAACCCGAACCAAATAAGAAAAATATTTCTCAGGCACAGTTGTTGAAACCTTCTATTTCATAGTAGTATTAATTACCGTCATAGGACAGATCTCTTTAATCACTTGACCATCAAAATATTTGAATGTATGCTATTGCTAAAAGAAAATGAAAAGCACACCGCATAATACAATCGACGTTGTCCCCCAAGAAATAATCGAAAATAAAATACTCTTTATTAGGGGCAAAAAGGTTAAGATAATTTTACCAAAATCTTGATAAGGTAAATGGTTAAGGTTAATATAAACAATAAATTTGTGAGCTGGTTGGGAGTTCTACCCCATCGGCTTTAATAAGTGTATCATCGGCCGGGCGATTAGCTCAGTGGGAGAGCGCTTCCTTCACACGGAAGAGGTCGCTGGTTCGAAACCAGCATCGCCTACCAATAAAATCAAGGACTTACAAGTTTCCACTTTAATTGACCCCTGCCGATTGTATAGTTTTTGTATAGTTCCTTTGAAGGAAACGTTTTCCTACTAAGCTAAGCTTATCGTTGAGTGCATTATCCAGGACATCTACAGCCCTAACCTTATGGCTTGGTGCTAAATGTGCATACCTGGGAGTCATTGTAAGGGTCTTATGGCCTAACAGCTCTTTTACCGTTGTAATATCTACACCTGACATCACTAAATGAGATGCAAAGGTGTGTCTCAGGTCATGGAAATGAAAGTCCCTTATCCCTGCCCTTCTGCAGGCTGTGTAGAAGCTCCTTTTGACATTCTGGTACGGTTTACCAGTAGCAGGGTCATAGAATACATAAGGGACATCTAAACGCCTTATGAGGCTTTTGTCCAAGAAGACTGTTTCTAATGTCTTATTGATAGGTATTTCCCTTCTTTCCCCATTTTTTGTCACATCCAGCAAGATAAAACCATGTTTCAGGTCTACATTATCCCATTTGAGAGATAGTATCTCTCCTTTTCTCATGCCGGTGTGAAGAGCAGTTATCACAATAGGCTTAACATAAGGTATCAATTAACTGGCCTACGATGTGACCTTTAACCCTTGCTGATTTCTGCCTGCCGTTAACCCATGAAAGGTATTTTTCTGAAAGCTCACTGAAGGTGTGATTGCTTATCCTCTTTATCTCAGGCTGCTTGCCTTCTTTAATAGTCTGTTTTCTCTGGATAAGCAAGGTCTCTGCAACTTTAAACTTATTACTACCTGAGGATTCAAAAATAGTTCTACCATCAAGCCCTGCATAGCGTATCCAGTAAATATTGCCACGCTTATAAATGCCTCTTGCCATTTGTTTACCTCCTTAAAACTTCCCTTTAGCTTGTGAAGATGAATATACCTTACTTCCCTGGTAAGGGTCAACTATGCGGTCAGGCATTATTTAATAAGTCTTAGTTTGCCCATGGGTTTACCTGTAGCAGGTCTTCTTAGGGTATTAAGCCATTTATTAATATCTTCTTTCTTAAACCGCAACTGCTTATTAGTCAGCTTATAATGCGGGATGGTCTTAAGGTATGTTTGTTCATATATCCATTTGGGCGTTACGTTAAGGTACTGAGCAAGGCCATGAACATTAAAAATAACATCATCCTCTTGCTTCTTATCCCTGATAATGGCCGGCTTTAAGAGTTCTGCTACTCTTTGAGCAATCGCCTCAATGTCCTGTGCTTCAAGTTCTGTTTTCATTTATTGTCGAGTTTGTTGATCTCCTCAATGGTACTCTCAGGGAAAGCCTCTTTAACCTTGTTGATTGCTTTTAAAGAGTCCTTACTGAGGTCCTTGAGTTTATCTATCTCATCATGGGTACAGATAGCCTCAGAGACCCCCTGAGACATTAGAGAGTGTGAATCCTGGTCTGTATCAACTACCCACAGGTAAGCCTGTAGAAGTTCACTCCAGACCCTTACAACTTTCTTTTTGGCTGGTTTCATTTTTTCACTTTCAGATATCCATGACCTTAAACCCATGATTTGACCTCCTCATTAAAAAATCTAGGTAGGGGTATATGCTAAATAGAGGTAAGAGAGGTAAGGCAACCCCTGAAGCCTTGATAGATAAGCCTCTGTCCCTTACCTCTATGAGGTAATTTGAGGTAAGGAAAGAGGTAAGGAAGTTACCTTTTACTGTCATTAGTCACCTCGTCCCTGGCCTCTGTAACCCCTACTTCACATATATTACCTTTCGGAATTTTTAAAACTCTCTGGGTTTTACCTTTTATCCACCCTGGTATGACATGCCTATCACCTTTAACTTCGATTAGTTTTCTATTGGCCAGCATCCTGTAAAGGGTGTTCTTACAAAAGGGGAAAAGCGAGCCTTCAGCTATACAAAAGTGTTGTAGCGAGTGCCACAGGGCAGGTGGTAACATGTAGAGGTAAAAATCGTCATAATAACCGATAAGATCCCCCAGCAAACCCCCCATAACCCTATCAGAGTCGGGTAAGTCCTTATCTTCAATTCTTACCTTCCCCTGAGAGATAAGGGTTTGAAGTATCTCTGTAAACCACCTTGCAGGGTCTTCTTTTTCAAGTCTTTCCGCCTGTTTCTCTGACAGTTCAATGAAGATATCCCATCCTTCTTTTTTTCTTATCTAACATGGCCACCTCCGCTTGATTCCAAAGTGAAGATCATTGACCTGATCAGCTTCAGGTTTTTGCAATAATCAGCTATAGGGACAGAAACATTGCTGTAGAAGTCTTCGATTTCCTGTGAGATGTCCATATCGAAGCGAAAGCAGACCTTTCTGTCGGACTGTCTCACGAAGGGTCGGGACTGTTTCCCGGTAGTGCAGAGGATAAAGGCCACAATCTCTGGTGCTTCCAAAACAACTGATTCTTTTTTCATTCTTTATCTCCTTATCTATATCTTTTCCGTTGTTAACTGGCCCTCTCCACGAACTGTGGAGGTGTTTGTGTTTCTATATATGTATTACTTCTTTTGTACTAAAAACTTGGGGGAATCCGGGAATTCTCGGCTCAAGGGCTGAGTTATGAGCTATGCCAGAACAACCCCGTCTGAGGATATTAGTAGTCCAAAGCTCTCTTGAGAATATTATGAGCGCTGTTTTAATCCTTGCTTTTCTTGTAGGATGGACATCCGGGTAAGGCCTTTAAGGGTCTTAAACTCTACAGAGACCTCAAGAGCTTTATTGGAGAGTTCGGTCTGAAATCTGTTCAGTTATCCTCAGAAATCCCCTGACTTTAGTTATAGAGAGAGGATGTCAAGTTTCTCTGAATTAGTGGAGTCCAAAACATTAAAATCTGATATAATTTTGTAGATATTAAGAAAGGAGAAGGTCATATGAAGAGTCGGTTATCATTAACCATAGTAGTAATTTTGACTGTCATGCTTCTTAAATCTGTTCCACTGGAGGCAACAAGTAAGGAAGTAGCAAAAGTAAATGATGCAATTGAAGTATTAGAAGAGATCATGGCCATCCCGGAAAAAGGCATCCCACCCGCTTTACTGAATAATGCCCAGGGCATTGCAATCATTCCAGGCGTCATTAAAGTCGGGTTCGTAATCGGCGGTCGACATGGTAGCGGTATCATGGTTGTGCGTGATAAGGAAGGTGAATGGAGCAATCCATCGTTTGTGACCCTTACCGGAGGCAGCATTGGTTGGCAGGTTGGCGCACAGTCCGCAGATATTATCCTGGTTTTCAGGAGCAAAAGAAGTATCAATAACATGATGAAGAGTAAGTTTACTCTTGGTGGTGATGCAAGTATAGCTGCCGGTCCAGTAGGAAGGCAAGCTGAGGCTGGAACTGATGTTCAGCTTAAAGCAGAGATTGTCTCATACTCCCGAAGTCGGGGACTGTTTGCGGGATTATCGCTGGAAGGCACTTCCTTACAAATCGACGATGATGCTGATGCCGCTTTTTATGAGCGAGAGGCTATTCAGACAAGTGATATTTTCACAAATAAGGAGATAAAGTCACCAATTGTAGTAAAAAGATTGAAGGAGGTTTTAAAAAAATATACTTCTAATAAGTCAAAAGAGTAATTAGGAATTGTCTATTCCACGCCGTCCCGCTTTTTAGTCAGGAAACTGGGAAGCCTTAAGGAGTCACTGCCGAGAAACCAACGGGAGAAGCAAAAGGCCAGATGCTTGACCCTGCATCCCGAATCGTTCACATCAGCCGGTTGCGAACCCTGGTTAAAGAGCAAAACCGGCAGATAAGGGACCCGGAATCTGGATTCAGCCTTAGTGCCAAATTGAGCCTCCGGCATTGCGCAAAAACTCTTCATTCTTTGCTCAATTTTTGGAAAGAAACCTTAGAATAAGGTATTTATTGTTACTTGCGAACAAATTGCGAAAAAACTGTTCACAAAGATTTCGCACGGGAATAATGTCATCGCTATCCTCGACTCTATCCCAAAACCGTTCAGACCCGAATACATAGCGGAAGCTATAAGGGTCGCAAGGAGTCACTTCGGACTACGAGGCGAACAGAACGGCCCGCCCGCATTTAAGGGGAGCTTCGACTTTAAAGAAGGAGGTGTTCTGTGAGCCTTATTGGAATTGACATCAAGTGCGGATACATAAAATCTTTCACCCCGAACAACGGGATCATAAAGAAGGTGGTTCTTCCCACGGCGATATCGGCGTATGCCCGGGACTTCCACTTCGGAGAAAAATCCCTATGATTAGAGTCTGTTTATAAATTAGTTTGTCCGTCATGCCACAGTTCCAGAGAGAGATCGAATAGACAGACAGGGAGCCTTCGTCCTCTGAAAGCCAAAGGGATATTTATTCTCTGAATTCCAGAAATTTCTGATTCCCCGGGTCTCCTCTTCCTCTCCTTTATCTGCTCAAACCTATACCCAGCTCAATATCACCCTCTTCCCATTTCCTTCTATCAGAATTCCAGGATGAAACAATGAAACAATCAGAATTTGAAAAAAAGGATCAATTCTGGTATAGTATCTGGCAAGGACGAAAAACGGAACATGGGAAGGAGGCTCATAGACAAGATTATCTATTATTATCCTTTCTTGTGTATCTCAATGAGATACGTTATTACCCCTAAATAAGGGGAGGATTGCTCACCAAATTACCTCTGGCGTGAAATGGGATGGCCAGGGCGTATCAAGATTGCCTGCTGAAAGGGGCTGTTACCTAACAGCAGTCAAATTACCGATTCCTCGGAGATAAAGATTCAGTAAAGGACATTGGGGTTTGGAGGGGTTCCCTTAATTTTATCCGGACATACCCCTTACAAAGGAGCTGATCTCCATAATGGTCAAGATTCTTTTTGAGATCAGCGCACGAAGTGCGTGCCGAAGGGTTCAATCTATTAAAAAACAGAAAGGAGGTTCGTAAAAATGGCGGAAACTTCTATCGAAACCTATGGAGCAATCAATAGAACAACCAGTCTCCCAACTCACTGGCAGTATACGCGCTTGGATAATCTCGATAAACTCATTCCTTGGAGGTGGGAAAGGCAGCATGTGATTGCGAAGGAACTATTGGATAATGCCATAGATTGGGTTGAACGGGTAAATAGACCGGGCGAGGTCGCGGTTACGCTTGACTCAAACAGAGTGTTCAGGGTCAAGAATCCAGGAACCATCCCAGTTTCCCAGTTCAATGCCATACTAGACTTTACTTTGAGATTCACATCAAAGTTTGGTAAGAGAAGTTTGTCCCGGGGTTCATTAGGTTATGGTTTGAAGATCGCAAATATGCTCTCTGATCTTGAAGCTCATCCGGTTGTGGTTAGAACTGATGGATGGGAGTTTGAAATCCGGCTGATTGACAGATCTGCCCAGGACCCAAAAGGGATTCTTGAGCTAAGAAAGATACGGAAAGTTTCTTCTAAAGAGGAGGTCGAATTTGAGGTGCACCTGCCGGATACAGGAGGGATAGAAGACATCGTGGACTCATTTGTTATGGTTAATCCGCATGTGCAGTTTAGAATCAATATAGATGGGGCAGCGAAGATGTTCAGGAAAACGACAAAAAGTTACCGGAAGGATATAAGGCTTGACCTGAAGCGTTACAGTGAGGATGAATTCGAAGATCTCGCCAACCTTTACAATTATGATGTAAGATCACTGGCTGCCCTTTTCCTTGATGCTAATCAGCTTTATACAGCGGAGCAGGGGTTATCTCTTATAACCAGAGATAGTAAGGGATGGATAGATAGGCTTTATTACCATCTAAAATCCCTCTTTGAGGAAAACCCCGTGAGACCCATCCTTTTTGGCGAAAGGGCGATTAAATCAAGAATCAGACAGGTGACCGGGGTCTCAGAAAGGAAAATGAAGTATGCATCACTGAATCCGTATAAATACGAGGGAGGCACAAATGAGGGAAGAGGCAAGAACCTTGAAGGGGCGGTAGAATTCGTCAAGTTCAAATATGGGCGGACGAATGTTTTGTCGATCAATGGCACAGTTTTACCAGTGGGCACAATTGAAGTCAATGTGCCGTGGGGGGAGAATATATTGGGGGAACCTGTAGAAAAACTGGCAAGAGGAAAGGAGGGCGATGGAAGTATTGCTTTTATCTACCACACCACGGATCAGATTTTTAAGGACATAAACAAAATGGGTAAAGTATTGATAGAAAACGAGACGATTGCAAAGCTGATTGTGCCTCAGGATGAGAGGAATGAAAGGAAGATCTCCCATAAGGTTTGGATTAATCCTCAGTGGCTTGAGAAGAAAAAGATAGAAGGATACAGGGATGAAGAGATGAAAACACTTTTTCAAAAACAGCATGAAAGGCTTTCACTTCTTTCGGATGAAATCGTATACCTCGTGAATGGACTCTATCAGGAAGTTGGAGAAATTTCGATTAGACAGGCCTATTATCAGACTATTGTAAAAGGCCTCATTTTCAACACTCTGAGTTCATGGAAAAACTTTGGTAGGACGCTTACCAAATTACGGGAATGGGGTGTGATCGAATATGATCTATTTGAAGATCGCACGAGGCATATATCCAGGCCATCGCTTTTAAGCTTCAATCTATCTCCTGAGGAGTATTGTCGTGAGAGCATATTTGCTATCCCTCAGCCGAAACTCGACATCTGGGAAAGTCAGGACTACAACGTGGAGCTTTGGGTTGAAAAGGAGGCGCTTCTACATCTTCTCATGAAGATTAAAGAGAAATGGAGGATTGCAATATTTCCGATAAAGGGCTTTATATCGAGGCAGAAGTTATACGAAGCCTACAAATATCTGAAATCCAAGAATAAGAAGGGCAAGAAGTGCGTCATTCTCTACATGGGGGATCTTGATCCTTCCGGTATTGCCATTTTCAGGGCTTTAAAGGAAAAGCCATTAAAGAAATTGAGGAAAGATCTTAAGGACTTTCTCATGACAAGGAAGAATGTTGACACAGAGGAGGATGAAAAAGAAGACTGGAGCAGCGACGAGATTGAAGAAGTACTTTGTCAAAGGCTTTCTGACGTAGCAGAGATCGAAAGGATAGCATTGAGTGTAGATCAGGTTGAGCAGTACTCAAAGCCTCTGGGGCTTTTCAGCCCCGATCTTCAGGAGGTCAAAATGTCTGATACTCGGGCTAAGGCTTTCCTTGATGAGTATGGGGATAAGCTGGGTAATAAGTGCTACGAGCTTGATACGCTTCCACCACAAGTTTTTCTCGAGATTGCTTCCGAAGGAAAAGGAAAAGTCAAGTGCGGTATGAGCTTATGATAATATTCATTGACTGAAGCTGTCTTTATTGTCTTTGTAATTACATTCACAAAAATATATTATCACACAATGTGTGTTAATTTCAATAAAAACTCTAATTACGTTCTTTATTCTCCAACTGTAAAGTTTGCTATAAATTTTCTGTAGGGATCATACCTGTCTAAAATACCATATGAAGACATTGATTTCTTTGACTTTTCTAAATGAGATTGCTTCGTCGTTAACACTCCTTGCAATGACAGTAAAGTGGCTTTATCGCTTAATTTGTTATTGCGAGCCCTTCATCTTCATCATATTTGCTAAACCACTTGATTATAACGGAGGTATCTAACACATATTTCTTCATTTTACCATTTCTCTCCATTTCCTTATCTCAGAAACCCCATCCCACTTGCACGACTTTCTTCTGAGCCTGTCCTGTACATCTATGGCATGTTTTATAAGGGTTTTTCTGCGATTTTTCTCCAACTGACGCTGATGCTCCTCAATCAGTTTTTCTATGGCCTCCCTCAGCAACATACTCCTGCTTTTTTTCTTATCTTTAGCAATGTCATCAAGTTTTTGAAGCATATCCTCAGGAAAGATTGCGTTAATCCTCACCATTAATTACACCTCGATATT
>PEUB01000037.1 GCA_002780895.1 Nitrospirae bacterium CG02_land_8_20_14_3_00_41_53 | reverse complement strand
CCTAATTTGAAATGACCTCGTCGTAGAATTCTAAAATTTGGCAAAGACGGGATTTATACCAGCTTTTCTTTTCCCCACTGTCTGAATTGCAAATGATGAAGATGTGTTGAAGATTAATTCTGAACTTATTGATATAATAATCAAGTTCCTTAATCTTAAATCAAAAGATGAACTCATTAAAAAGATTGAAGATATAAGACAAAAGATTGTTGAGATTACCAGGAAATTTTATGAAGGAAAATAAATCCAAGCACCTTGACCACAGGGTATTAACCCTCGCACTTAAGGAAGTGCGGGGTATCCTCAAGGTGCTGGATAAAAATGGCAGTTTTAATAATTAAGAATATAATCACAGAAGGACCGGGAACGATAGAGGTTTTCCTGAGGGAAGAGCATATCCCTTTCAGAATTGTAGATCTCGGTTCCGGAGAGGCACCACCACCTTTAGAAGGGTTTAATTCCCTTGTGGTTATGGGTGGGCCTATGGGTGTATATGAGCTTGAAAGATACCCTCATCTCGTTATAGAGTCACGCATTATCAGAGAGGCGATAAACAGGGATATGAGGGTTCTCGGTATATGTCTCGGTTCAGAGATGATTGCTCATTGTCTTGGTGCAGATGTCTATTCGGGACCTGAAAAAGAGATTGGGTGGTATCATGTTGAACTCACGGGAGATGGCTTAAAAGACCCCCTCATGAGGCGTCTTGCCATTCATCCCAGGGTGGGAGATTTCTGGAGGAAGTTCAAGGTATTTCACTGGCATGGTGACACCTTTAACCTTCCATTAGACGCGGTACTGTTAGCAAGTTCTGAACTATACAAGAATCAGGCATTCAGATATGGTGATAATGTCTATGGGTTTCAGTTTCATATAGAGGTTACAAAGGATATGCTTACTGAATGGTTTCAAGGCATGCCTGATGTAGACAAAATAATGAAAGAAACAGAAAGGATATATGAAGAATACACAGGCAGGACAATGAATTTTTATAAGGTATTCTTCAGAAGGGGGTGATATATCATAACAAATTTTAAATCTAAATCCGAATCCGCCTGAGGCGGACTAAACAAATTCAAACGACCAAAAATCTGAATAAGTATGAAAATAATAACAGGAGGGCAAAAGTGGAAAAATTAAGAACAAAAAAGGAAATGGAGAAACCAAAGGACAAAAAAGATGTGATGGAGCTTGTAAAGAAGCATGATGTGAAGTTTATAAGGCTCTGGTTTACCGATATCCATGGCCAGCTTAAAAGTTTTGCTGTTCCAGTAGATGAAATCGAATTTGCCTTTAACGAGGGCATGGGCTTTGATGGGTCATCTATCAAAGGCTTTGCGAGGATTGATGAGAGCGACATGATCGCAAGGCCAGACCCTGCCACCTTCGTGATCCTTCCATGGAGGCCAAAGGAAAAGGCGGTTGCAAGAATGTTCTGCGATATCTTTGAACCTGATGGCTCACCATACAAAGGGGATCCGAGATATATCCTTAAGGTGAACCTTGAAAAGGCAAAACAGAAGGGGTTTACTCTTTACGTAGGTCCTGAACTTGAATACTTCTATTTTAAATCCGATAAAAGTACGGATACACTCGATGAAGGTGGTTATTTTGATTATCCTACGGATGCCGCAGAAGACCTTCGCCGGGATACCATTCTTGCCCTTGAATCTATGGGTATAAAAGTAGAATATTCACACCATGAGGTTGCTCATTCCCAGCATGAGATAGATTTAAGATATGAAGATGCCCTAACAATGGCCGATATAGTAATGACTCACAGGATAATTGTGAAGGAGATAGCCAAACAATACAATGTCTATGCCACCTTTATGCCCAAGCCGATATTCGGTCAGAATGGAAGCGGCATGCATACACATCAATCACTTTTTAAAGGTGACAAGAATGCCTTCTTCGACCCAAAGGACCAGTATTTTCTCTCGGATACCGGCAAGAAATATATTGCAGGTATCCTCACCCATGTTAAAGAGTTTACATTGGTACTGAACCAGTGGGTAAACTCTTATAAGAGGCTTGTCCCTGGCTATGAGGCCCCTGTGTATATATGCTGGGCAAGGCGAAACAGGTCTACCCTTGTAAGGGTTCCCCTTTATAAGCCAGGCAAGGAAAAGGCCACGCGAGTCGAGCTCCGCTCACCTGACCCGGCCTGTAATCCTTATCTTGCCTTTTCCTGTATGCTCCAGGCAGGACTCAAAGGCATTGAGAAAGGTTATAAGCTTCCTGAACCCGTTGAGATGGATGTTTACCACCTTTCTGAAGAGGAGAGGAAGAAATATAATATAGACTGCCTACCCGGAAGTCTTATTGAGGCCATAGAATATGCAGAAAAGAGTAAACTTCTGAGAGATACATTAGGAGACCATATATTTGAACAGTTAATAATAAGCAAGAAGGTGGAATGGGATGACTACAGGATAAGGATTCACCCTTATGAGTTAGAGCGATATTTACCAATACTGTAAATTAAGGAAATTATTTAAAAGTCTTTCTAAGGTAGCCGCAGGCTTTAGCCTGCGATTTATAACACTTTAAAAAATTAACAAAACTACGCAACCTAAAGTTTGCGGCTACAATTCTATTTGGAATTCCTTTTCCCATCAGGTCATTCCGACTCGTTCGGAATCCTTCTTCTTATACTTTATTACAGCCATTACAGCGTTCAAAGAAAGATTCCAGACAAGCCCGCCTCTGGCGGACAAGCTGGAATGACGTATTTACCAGGGTTAACTTACTTCTCTAATATCTCCGGCTCTATATGCACAATGATATCAACAACCGACGGAAATTCTTTTTTAATCTCTTCTTCTATATTGTCAGCAATCCCGTGGGCATTTTCTGTCGAGAGATTGCCATCTACAAGGGCATGAAGGTCAAGATAGATGGAATTCGCTGAACCTCTTGTCCTTATATCATGGCATCCCCTTACCCCTTCTATATTGTTCACTACAAGTTCAACTGCAGATGTGTCAATACAAATAGTATCAACAAGTATGTATGACGCCTCTTTAATGATCTGGTATCCAATCCTTGCTATGAAGAAAGTAATAATGATTCCTACAATGCTATCAGCATAGTGATAACCCATTTTTGTAAATACAAGACTTATTATTACTGTAAAAGACACAAGTATATCGCTCTTAGTATGCATTGCATCAGCCACTAAAAATTCACTGCCGAGCTTTTTCCCCTTACTTTTTTCATAGAGCATTACAAAAATATTAACTCCCATTGTCATAAACATAACAGCAAAACTGGTTTGAGTAACGATTGTTATATGATCTTCATAGAAGGATTGGTAGACTTTCCTCAATATCTGCAAACATGTAGTAAACAACATAACAGCAATGATAATTGTGAAAAGGGTTTCATATTTCCTGTGTCCATAAGGATGCTTCTCATCCGGTGGATGGGATGCTATCCAGATTCCGATCAAACCTATTACATTTGATGCACCATCAAAACCGGAATGAAATCCATCAGACATCATTGCAACAGAATTAGTTAAATATCCATAGAGAATTTTTGAGAGGGCAACAATTAAGTTCAGGATTAATGTACAAATGAGGACTTTTCTTACTTCTGTAGTATAATTTTTTGTTACAATATCGCTTCCCATTTTGTCTTGAATTCAGTAAATATTCCTTCTATGATAGATTTTCTCATATTCCTGAAGAAATTAAAATAGAAATACAGGTTATGTATTGTATTCAATCTCATCGAGAGTATTTCCTTTGAAAGAAAGATGTGTCTTAGATATCCTCTCGAATAATTCCTGCATGTGTGACACTCACAATCAGGGTCAAGCGGTCCCCTGTCAGACTTGAATTCCTCTCTTTTAATACTTATCTTGCCTCTGCCTGTAAACAGTGTTCCATTCCGTGCATTCCTTGTAGGCATCACGCAGTCAAACATATCAAATCCTGCCTCAACTGCGATAAGCACATCTTTCAGGTCTCCTATCCCCATTAGATATCTTGGTTTATCAGGAGGAAGAAGAGGTGCAGTAAAATATATCATCTTATGCATTTTCTCTTTCGGCTCACCCACACTCAGGCCGCCTACTGCGTAACCGTCGAACCCAATATTTAGAAGTTCCTCTGCACATCTTCTACGTAAATCATTATACATTCCTCCCTGAATGATACCAAATAAGTATTGAATTGATTCCTGATTCACGATGCATGGTGCGTGATTTACTAATCCCTCTAAATTCCCTTTAAATAGTAATCCCCCCTCGCCCCCCTTTAGTAAAGGGGGGTTAGGGGGGATTTGTCTTGCATCTTGTATCTTTTTGTGATATTCTTTGCATTGTGCTGCCCATTTTGTTGTTCGTTCAAGAGATTCCACTGTGTATTCATAAGAGGAAGGATATGGGGTGCAATCATCAAGTACCATTGCTATATCAGAATATAGTAAAGACTGAATCTCCATAGCCTCTTTAGGCCCGATAAAATGCATTGAGCCGTCAAGATGTGATTTAAAATGCACTCCATTTTCCCTTATCTTTCTCAGGGCTGAAAGGCTAAATACCTGAAACCCGCCACTATCTGTAAGTATATTCCGATCCCAGTTCATGAATTTGTGAATACCTCCGAGGGATGAGACTATCTCATGTCCTGGTCTCAGATAGAGGTGATAAGTATTGCATAGTATTATCTCAGCGCCTGTCTCTTTTAATTCTTCAGGAGACATAGCCTTCACAGTACCAACTGTTCCAACAGGCATAAATACAGGCGTGTCTATTTTTCCTCTGCTTGTCTTTAAAAGACAAGCACGCGCATTGTTATCAGTTTTTATAATGTTAAATTTCATATTTTAAGTATTATCCAGTTTAATCCAATATTTCAAGAACACAACGCTTTTCGAGCTTAGCACCGACAGCACTCAGTATTGTTCTCATCGCTCGCGCTGTATTTCCTTGCTTTCCGATAACCTTCCCAATATCACTTGTAGCAACACGCAATTCAAAAATAACGGTTTTTTCTCCGCCTACCTCGGCCACTGCAACCTCCTCCGGCTTATCTACCAGAGACTTCGCCATTATTTCAATAAGTGCTTTCATATCCACCTCCATAAGCATTCAAGCTGTTTTTTTTACAGACCCAAAATTTTTAAAAGTTTCTTCACAACAATCTGTAGGTTTATCTAAATGTTAAGTACGTTTCTTAAATCTTAGAGCACGGTTGCCTCAAACACCATTATTATTTTTTAACGAATTGAATTTTCCGATGTATTGTAATCCTGTCCACACGAAAGCGGAATGGCTCCATGTGAGCGGTGAAACAGAGAGAGGAGAACTGTTTATAGGGTGTACCTGCTCTGCAAGCACACCTGAAGGAAGGGCATTCCTCCCACACCATTCAAGGTAAGGAATTGCCTCGCGAAGTTCCTGAAGACTTTCGGCACGGGCTATAAAATAGTCTCCTAACCAGAGCGTAGAGATAAACCAGGGATTACCAGGAATATCTGCCGGGCTGTCGCTCGGCCGTTGATAAACATCATTCTGGTATCGGGCACAGCCTTCAACGGGCGTTTTGAGCCATAGTTGCCTATGTATTGCCTCCATTGTTTCAACCATCCGCGGATCTCTGGGAGGCAATGCTCCCAGAATCGTGAGTCCCAATAGACTGACATCGATCACTTCATCAAGTTCATAGCCCTTATCTTTTCTGTAACCGGAGCGGGCATACCTCTTCAGACCAGTGTGGTACAGATGCCTTTCAAGCCCCTCCTTCATTTGTTCGGCCACGTTGTCATATTTCTCTGCCAATGAGGCATCCTTAAAGAGTCTTGCAAAGTTCGCTGCAGCCCTGAGACCGGCAATCACTGCTGCTACAGTAAAAGAGTGCACTCCGAACCGCTCTTCCCAGAGATCATAGGAAGGGATGGGCAGTTTAGTATCATGGTCGCGGTTGGTTACCAAAAAGTCAGCAGACTTTTTAATAAGCTTATCATAGAGGGGTCTGATGAATTCTATGTCTTTTGAACACTCATAGTGTATCCAGAGTGCCCAGAGAATTAAAGCAGTCGAGTCCTCCTGTATTGGGAGCACTGCTTTCCCGTCTACTAACCAGGGGTGCCAGTTGCTGGCCAGTGATCCATCAGGATTGTAATGCTGGTAAAGATATCCTTCCTCTGATAGAACACGGGCACAAAAATCGAAAAATTTCATGCAGACATGCGCGTAACCGGCCTTTGCCAATGCAGCGGCCGCGAAGGCCCCATCTCGTCCCCACATGTAAGAATATGTATCTTTTCCAAAACGGACTATATCCGAGTCATTTGCTGCAATGATCGCTCCCCTGTTGTCGATCTGTGTTCTCAAAATCAGGAGGCTTCGGTTGAAAATTTCAGTGACTGTTTTGGGCAGATCTCCAAAGGATCTGGATTCTTTTTGGACCCATGCTTCCCAGTAATTCGACGTCCTTTTGATCAGTGCTATCGGCGTTTTTTCTATCACTTCATGGTTGAGTTGAGCCACCTCATTGTAATGCGTGCCTGCTGCTACCCAGTAAAAAGCTTCTGCTTTCCCGCCGGAGGGCAATTGCAGCCATATTCCGATTGTAGAGTCAGCAGAGCCCCAGGAAATATCGTTCCCGCTAAGTTCGCCATCCTCAGCGTCTTTCCAGGTTCCTTCCCTTCCCGGAACCTCTTTGTCTCCGCAGGCGTAGTAATCCACGCCATACTTTTCGGCCGCAGAACAACCAATGAGAAAGTACCGATTGGCCTTGTAGTGTACGATGGAACGTGTTCGTGGATCAAAATAAGCGGTGTCTCCGATATCATTGCCATAAAGATGAAAGTCGTGACTAAAAAAGAGCCTCACTTGACGCTCCTTCTCGTTGAGATTTGTCACCTCGATCTTTTTTATATATACGTTCAAGTCTATGTCGACCACGTCAGAGCAGCACAGTTCCAAACCCAAAGACTCGTTTTTAAGAAAGACGTTAGTCGCGAGGGTGTTATGATGATATCTCAGGTTCTTTTTCCATTCCGGGCCCATCCATGAGCATCGTCCATCCACCCACACTCCAAACCGAAAGGGGTTCCCCTTTGAATGGTTTTCCTGGCCTATTAAGGGGAAATATACATCCCGAATCTGATAATCGGAATCAAAGTTAAAAAGAAGATTGCCATTGCTTACTGGGATGTCTTTGGGCATGGTTTCTTATATGGCTATCCTTGCATCGTGCAGGGGCTTTGAACGATAGCTCGTTGAGAAGCTTCTGTAGCTTCCTGATATTTTATGATCGTTGACTATCTGATGATATAACTCTGAATATTTATAGGCCATATTTGTTATAGAAAAATTATTCTGTACATGTCTCCGGCATTCACGAGGATCGATAGAATCAATGCGGTTAACTGCCCCGATCATATTATTCATGGAATCTACCACGAACCCTGTTTTTCCGTCCACCATTATTTCCGGGACGGCACCTTTATTGAATGTAATAGCTGGCGTGCCGCATGCCATTGACTCTATCAGGACAAGTCCAAATGGCTCTTCCCATTGTATAGGGAATAAGGTAGCCCGGGCATGCCGGTACCACTGCTTTTTATGCCTGCTGCTGATTTCTCCAATGTAGATAATCTGTTTATCGCAGTCCAATAACGGCTTTATTACCCCGTCATAATAGTCATTATCAACCGGATATTTGCCGACTTCAACGGACAGGTCTATAGAATTCTTTAAACCAGCAAAAAACTCCCTGTCTGCGATCTTATTCTGGATACAACCGGCAATGATAAGTTTAGAACCTGTCTTTTTTGCAAGTTCTATGGCCTTGTCCTGTCCCTTGTCACGTGTTATCCTTCCGATAGTGAATAAATAGCTTCCTTTGTCCGGCTCCTCTTTAATAGGATATCCTTCAACATCAATTCCGTGGTAAACAACATTCGCTGTGTTTACCAGGTCATTATACTCTCTTTTTTGATATTCGCTTATCGAAGCGCAATACACCATGGGAGACGACAGAGGATTACACCAGCGCTGGTAAACTCCTTCCAACGAGCTTTCTTTTGCGGGCACGTGAAGGGTCATCACAATTGGTACATGCATGCTGAACGCACTGTCATACATGAACTCGACCGCGTCTGCATCATGCATGTGTATGACGTCAATGTCGCCCATCTTTGCCCTGCCCAATGCCCTTGAAAGGTGCATATTCATGGTTTTACGCCGTTCCGGAGTGTCATCGCTACAATAGTCACCGATGCTCTGATCAACAGTCACGCAATGTTCCCCTGAGACTCTGGAATCACCTGAACAGGCAACGATCGACCTGTAACCTAAAGAATGGAGTCCTTTATCAATATTATAGATGACTGTTTCTATGGGACCATACCCAATGTCTGGACTGATCGGCTGGTTAAGTGTTGCTACATGCAGTACTGTCAGTTTTTCATGTTTTGTCTTTATTGTCATAGTTCTCCTCGTCTATTAAATGATAAATTTCTTCAGAGAAATGCCTGGAGGTTAATGATCAGGTATGACTGAACGATAAGATTTATTAGATGACTTATATTAATACAAAAATGTGGCAAATTGCAACCATGTCTTTGAACCCCAAAATGATATGTCATCATTACAAAACTGCCCTTTGAGGTCCCCACGGGACCGATAGTCCAAGCGAGAACAGAAATGATCCAGAGGGAAGGTGGAAATGCTTTCTATGAATATTCGTTCCCACGGGCGGTCCTTAAATTCAGGCAGGGCTTCGGAAGGTTGATTAGGACCAGGACTGATATGGGAAGGATTATTATCTGCGGTGAGCGGATTCGGACAAAAGGATATGGAAATAGGTTTTTGGAATGTATCCGCTGAAATAAATTCATTGGTGGCGGGGAGAGGATTTGAACCTCTGACCTTCGGGTTATGAGCCCGACGAGCTACCAGACTGCTCCACCCCGCGATATGTGCTTTAAAATAACTTATTGACATTTTTTTGTCAAACACTCTTTCCAACCTTGTTGGTAATCAAGGCTAAACAAACGGTAACCATTCAGTGAAGGGTGAATATATCTCCCCTTTGCCAAAGAGGGGAATTAATTTTTGCACGTTTAACTGAAGGCTTACCACAAACGTAATTTTGTCAATTACTGCATGTATGTTATGATATTAAACGGTAAGGTCTCCTTTTGAAATGGAAATACTAAGGCAATTAAGATGGCAGGATCTGGTAGATATCATATTGATGTCTATCATACTTTACCGCCTTCTCCTTATCATAAAAGGCACAAGGGCTGCACAGATGCTTATCGGACTTGGTGTCCTGCTATTTGCATCACTGATTTCAAGATATTTTGAACTTTATACCGTAGACTGGCTGATTCAGAGCTTTTGGGCCCAGATAGTTATTGCTATAATTATTATTTTTCAGCCCGAGATAAGAAGGGCACTTGCACAGATGGGAGAAACTCAGTTCCTTCAGACACTCACCTCAGCCGCAGAACTCAAATCCCTCGAAGAAATTGTCAAAGCAACCATCGCCCTTGCAAACAGGAAAATAGGTGCACTCATTGCCATAGAACGCGATACAAGCCTCAAGGACTTTGTTGAAATGGGTACCCCTCTGGATGCAAAGGTCTCGAAAGAGGTGCTCCTCAGCATATTCCACCCCACCTCACCCATACATGATGGTGCAATAGTAATAAAGGGTAACAGGATTGTTGCTGCTGGATGTTTCCTGCCGATAACAATGAATCCGGAGGTTAGCAGATCATTAGGTACAAGACACCGTTCGGGCCTGGGTCTGACAGAGGAGACAGATGCTGTGGTAATCATTGTATCAGAAGAAACAGGAATTGTATCAATGGCAATTAACGGAAAGCTCGAAACACATCTTGATATAGGAACGCTCAGGGATGTCCTTACCGATTTATTTACAACAAAGAAAATTCGGAGATCCGCTGGGGCGGAAAAGAAATGAGAAAATTCTTTCTTGAAAACCTCGGCCTGAAAACAGCAGCTATTTTACTATCTGTGGTATTATGGATTTTTGTGACCTCTCGCAGCCAGTCAGAGATATCCGTTGATGTACCAATTGAGTTCAAAAATATCCCGACAGGACTTGAGGTGGTTAATCATAGTGTTAAGGTGATAAGCCTGAATATAAAGGGACAGGAGAGGCTCATCAAAAATGTTAAACCATCAGATATAAGGGTCTATATTGATCTCAGTAAATCTAAAAAAGGAGAAAGCATCTACTATATAACCAGAGATGATATAAAACTACCTCATGCTATAACTGTTATGAATGTAAGCCCTTCCAGTGTTAAGGTCATAACCGAAGAAACGATAACAAAGACTGTCAAGGTAACGCCTGTTATTACCGGTGACCCTGAGAGGGGTTATTATGTAAAATCTATCGAAGCAGTTCCACAGACTGTGGGACTTGAAGGTATAAGGTCTGAAATAAGAAAGGTCAATACCATAAAAACAGAACCATTGGATATAACAGGGGTCAACGAAACATTAACTCAGGAACTGAAACTTGAATTAACAGGTAAAAACATAAGGGCAAGGATAAATGATATTAAGGTCAAGGTTGTGATTGGAGCAGTAAGAAAATGAGGCTCTTTGGGACAGATGGTATAAGAGCTACTGTAAACAATCATCCCATGACACCTGAAACTGTTTTAAAAATAGGCATGGCTGCTGCTCATATCCTCAAGGAGAAACATGGAAGAAATATGATATTGATAGGCAAGGATACGAGATTATCAGGCTATATGATAGAGAGCGCCCTTACTTCTGGGATATGCTCGATGGGGATGAATGTTACACTTGTTGGGCCCTTGCCTACGCCGGGGATTGCATTTCTTACAAGGACATTACGTTTAGATGCAGGCATAGTCATATCAGCATCACACAATCCCTTTGAAGATAATGGTATCAAGTTCTTCTCTTCTGAGGGGTTTAAACTTCCCGATGAAGTGGAAAAGAAGATTGAGGAGCTTGTGCTTGATGATGGGCTTTCAAAAAATAGACCAAAGGGTTCAAACATAGGTAAAGCATTTAGGCTGGACGATGCAACAGGGCGTTATATCGAGTATATCAAATCCACAATACCGAAGGGGATAACCTTTGATGGGATAAAGATTGTTGTTGATTGTGCGAATGGCGCTGCATACAAGACAACGCCCTGGCTTTTACGTGAACTGGGGGCAGATGTGATCTCAATTAATGACAGGCCTGATGGGATAAATATCAATGCGGGTTGCGGCTCTTTACATGCAGAAGGACTGCAAAAGGCCGTGAAACTCCACAAAGCAGACATTGGTATCGCACACGACGGCGATGCAGACAGGACCATCTTCTGTGACGAAAAGGGCAGAATGGTTGACGGAGACAAGGTCATGGCTATGTGTGCAGTAGAAATGAAAAAAAAGCAAACTCTTAAAAAGGATACCGTTGTATCAACTGTGATGAGCAACCTTGGGCTTGAGAAGTATCTTGAAATGAATAATATAAAACTGATCAGGACAAAGGTAGGAGACAGATATGTTGTGGAAAGGATGCTTGACGGAGGATATAACCTTGGAGGTGAACAGTCAGGACATATTGTCTTCCTCGACCATAATACAACAGGCGATGGCCCTCTCACAGCAGTCCATGTCCTTTATCTGATGAAAATAAATGATTCTGCCTTATCAAAACTTGTATCCGGGATAAAACTCTACCCGCAGATTCTGACGAATGTCGAGATAGAACATAAGCACGATATAAAGACGATACCTGAGATTGAAAATACAATAAAGGCTGCAGAAAAAAAACTTGCTGGAAGGGGAAGGATACTTGTCAGGCCGTCAGGGACAGAGCCGAAGATCAGGATAATGATTGAAGGTGGAGACCTGAAGCTTATAACAAAACTCAGTAAGGACATTTCAAGGGTTATCAAAGAAAAGATGATTTAATGCTATTTTTTATCTCCTTTCTATCAGGTGTAGTCCTTTTCTATTCATTCCAGTATTTTCCCTTTTCTACCGTTTCTGCCTTTTTACTCTCTTCCGTATATCTATCAGTTAAGAAAAGGTTTTTTCTTATACTTATCATTATCACGGGAATTGCCTTTGCGTTTATCAGATATGACCCGGTAAAGGATATCCTGAGCTTGTCGAAGGACACTATCAGCGGCAAAGAATTCGCTGTAAGAGGCGTCTTTGAATCATATCCAACCAAGACCGATATGGGTATATTCAAACAGACCTTTAATATAAAGTCTGCTGTGGGTATAAAGACTGGGGAGGGGCTTAAAGAACTCATCAATCAAGAAGTTATATTTTTCTCAAATAGAGAGTTTGAGCCCGGGACTGAATGCGATGTTACTATTAAATTTCCAAAAGACAGGACGAGACTAAACCCGGGGAAATGGAACAAGGATGAACTCTATGCAAATATGCTTGAGGTAAATGATTCAGGACATAGAAAAATATCCCTTAATTCAAAGATTCAGGAGTACAGGTACAGACTCAATAGGTACATTGGTGAAAATTTCAAGAAGGATTCTGGAGCTTTTATTGCATCCATAACAACCGGCCAGAGGGCTAATATGGATGAGGAACTGAGGAATGCATTTAATACAACAGGACTTGCACATATCCTCAGTATTTCAGGTACCCACTTCGGCCTTTTCTCTATGTTTTTATTCGGGATATTCAGTATTTTAATAAAGGCATTCCCGTACAGGATCCTGCAGAGAATAACAATCTTTTTAACACCTTCACAGGCTGCTGCTTTACTTTGTCTTCCGTTCATGCTTGCATATCTCGGTCTTTCAGGCGCCAGTATTCCAGCGGTGAGGTCATTTATTATGATAGGTCTTTTCCTGTCAGGACTTCTTATCGGGAGGAAAGGCTTCTGGCTTAACTCTCTTCTTTTTGCAGCATTCATAATAGTTGTATGGGAACCAGAATCTATTTTTAGTCTCTCATTTCAGCTCTCATTTCTCGCAGTACTGTTTATCGGTTTTTCCCTCGGAAACAAGGAAAATGGTGAAGAACAGAAAAAGGAACCCATAGGGGAAACAAGGTTTTCCCTATACCTGAGAAAAGTTTTCAGGTATCTCAAGAATGCTGTATTGCTTACCATATCAGCGTCAATTGGCACAGCGCCACTCGTAGCATATTATTTCCATTATTATTCGGTAATATCTCCCATATCCAATCTCTTCATAGCCCCACTTATAGGCTTTATACTCATACCTCTTTCTGTCATCTCATCCTTTTTATTTCTCATTACAGGCCATTTCATGTTTACTCCAATCGTATCAGCAGTTTCAGATTTAAGTATTTTCTTGGTGAAACTATTTTCTAATATTCCATTTGCTGATATAAAGATACCAGCATTTCCACCAATCGTAGTCCTGCTCTTTTATGCAGGATTTATCTTTTACTTCCTCTTAAATAAGAGAAGATATACCCTGATAATCCCATTTGTTCCTATAATAATTTATCTGTCTCTGTCCATTTTCGAACGAAATGAACTCAATATTACCTATCTCGATGTCGGCCAGGGTGATTCATCGGTTATCGAGCTTCCTGATGGAAAGACAATGGTAATAGATACAGGTAAAACCGGTCGGGAAACCGCCTCGTTTCTTAAATATAGAGGTAAAAAGACTGTTGATGCCCTTATTCTTTCACACATCCACATTGATCATACAGGTGGATTGGATTATATAGCAAAGAGATTCGAGGTTAAGGAACTCTGGGACGGTGGGAGGCTTATCTACCCCGAAGATTTTATAACCGATATGGAAGTTAAACACAAAACACTTAATAGGGGTGATATGGCTGAAGGAAAAGGGTACAGTATTTACATCTTTCATCCTTATCCAGAATTCTATACAATGTATGGGAGTGAATCTGTTGAGGCTGATAATGACTCTCTTGTACTAAAGATTAAAGGTAATAATAAATCATTCCTCTTTACGGGTGATATCGAGGAAGAGGCAGAGGAAAATATTTCACATCTCGGTAATTGGCTAAAGAGTGATATTCTTAAGGTCCCACACCATGGCAGTAAAAAATCTGCATACGAACCTTTCTTTAACACTGTCTCGCCTGATATTGCCGTAATAAGTGCCGGCCGTGATAACTCATTCGGCCATCCTCATAAAGAAACATTAGATGCCTTGCAGGGAGCAAAGATTTTCAGAACAGACCTCGATGGGGCTATAAAAATAAAAGAGTCTATAAATGGGCTTGAAGTAAAAACATATAAAGATTTTCAGTTTAAAAAAGCCAGATCATTTAATTATGAGAGCAAGAATATTAAGCGTTTGTTTGAGACCTGGTAAATGTTTATCTCTAAGATTAGAAACCCTGATTCATAGCAGTCTCTAGTCTAAGCAAACGTAATGATAAAAAATCGCAGTTGATATTTTCATTCAAAAGTATTTTAATGTAAAATATAAATATATCTTGGAAGGATAACTTTATGTCAAAAATGAAAAAAGGATTAGAATTTATCGAAGAAAAGGTGAAAAAGGATATGCCGCTTTACACCATAGGTGTTGTGGCAGAATTGATGGGTACTACAAACCAGACATTGCGCCTGTATGAAAAACATGGTTTGATAAAACCGGCACGGAAGAATAAAAACAGATTCTATTCAGAAAATGATATTAGATGGCTCCACTGTTTAAGAGAGTTAATCCACGATAAGAAAATCAGTATTGAAGGAATCAAGAAGCTCCTCAATTATGCTCCATGCTGGGGAATAACTTCCTGCCCTGAAGAGAAAAAAAATAAATGCCTTGCCTATATTGACAGAGTAAAACCATGCTGGGAGTTGAACCAGATGATATGCAGCCGCAAATCAGACAGCAAAGGAAGTTTATGCGAAGAATGCGTTGTTTATCTATCAAGTGCTAAAAACGTCAGAAAAACAGAATCAAAACACAGTCAATAAATAATTCCTCCACAATAAATCTCTTATTTTTTATGCAAAATGCTTATAATTAGATGTTTCAACTTGTCATTTTTTGTTATTTTGTTATAATAAATATTATACATCTTAATGAAAGGAGGTGAGCTTAATGAAGAGTGTTATGGCTATTATATTTTCTGTACTTTTTGTCTTTGCTGTTTCCTCGGTATCCTTTGCTGTAGAGGAGAAAGAAGCTAAGCCTAAAATACCAGCTGAAGTAACTAAACTACCAGGTGTGGCTAAAATAAGGCAGATTACTGGTAATGTCAGGGCAGTTAATACAAGTGCTATGACCATCACTGTAACCAAGAAGATGAAGCGTAAGGTAGTGGAGGCTGTTGTCACTATCAATGATAAAACAAATATTAAAATGGGCAAGGAAAAGCGGACATTCGCTGATGTGAAGGTTGAAGATAAGGTTATAGTAAAGTATAAAGAGGTCAATGGCAAAAATGTTGCACAAAGTATTACTATCAAGCCAGCAACTACAGCGCCTGAAGAGAAAAAGATAGAGAAAAAAGGTAATCCAGCAGAGAAGAAATAAAATTAAGAACAGGGCACTGAATTCTTGGCGCCCTGTTCTTAATTTTATATTTACTTATTCCCGATCAAGACTTACAAAGGAGTTTGTAAGTAAGGCGTCATTATTGAAAAATCTCCCCTCGCCCCTCTTTGCTAAAGAGGGGTATGGTTCGGCAAGCTCACCATGACATTTGTCATCCTGAGCCTGTCGAAGGATGGCAAATGGAGGTTAGGAGGGATTTTATAATCAATGTCTTCATACTTATGACCTTATTAGTAACTTTACTAATAAACAAGCCTAACCTTGGCTATTACGATATTTTTCGGTTTTTAAGCTCTTTTCGCTACTTACTTACAGGAGTACAATCGTTAAGAACTAATGCACCGATTCATAATCAGGATGCTCATGCATGATAGCCATGCGGTTTACAATCCAGCGATAGGCGAGTACTAGCATAGTAATAACTCCAATGGTTAGTGCAATCTCAGACCACTTTGGATAGTACTTTAGTGAAGCTGGAATATTCCAGTTATAAGCAATTATGGATACATTAAGCCGATTTAATATAACGCCAAGTACTGTTAAAAGACCTGCCAATCGCACAAGTTTAGCACTTTGGTTTCTTGCACCAGATGTAAACAGGAAAACCGGGAAGAGAACGAACCCAAGTGTTTCAACCAAGAACCAGTAACCAAATGGAGTATTTAAATACGCCCAATTATCAGCATCGGCAATAGCGAATATCTTCAGTATAAAATATAGAAACATACCACATGCAGCCCCCTTACCGAGACCAATGATAAGCTTATCAAAATGGTCATGATCAAAATTTCCAAGCTTGCTTTTAAAAACACTGTGGCTAATAGTACTTTCAACGATCACCATGGAAATTCCCGCAAAGACAGCCGATAAAAGGAAAAACACTGGCAATAGTGATGAATACCAGAGAGGATGGAGTTTGCCAGGGGCAACAAGATATAAACCACCAAGCGCAGATTGATGACCGCCAGCTATTATTACTCCGAAAATAGTTGCCCAGATAGCCAGCTTATTAAAGAATGCACGGGCTTTCCTTAGATTTAACCATTCAAACAGGGCTGGGCTCCACTCTATAAGACAGATATTAATATAAAGGAAAAAATGCCAACCTATTAAAAACAGGATGGAGGTAAATCCCCATGACCAGCCTAAGAGGTAAGGGATACGATAATAACGACCAAGATCGAACATAAGCGCAAATACTGCGAAGATATATCCAAGAAGGCTTGAAAGGATAGCTGGCCGGACAAAGTGATGATACTCCTTCATCCCAAAGAGATGAACTGCTGTACCAAGGGAAAGGCCAGGAGCTGCCAGGGCGATTCCGACAAGTACATCAAATCCAATCCATAATCCCCAGGGATAGTTATCTGAAAGATTCGTAGACGGGCCAAGTCCGAAAAGGAGTCGATAAATCATTACTCCAACTGCAACAGTCAGAATAACCGCGGCGATTAAATTGGGAACATTGAAATTACTGATGATATAATCTCGTGGAGTCATTCCAAGAAGTATCTTTTCTCTAAACCAGGAATTAGTGTTTTTCGCCATGGCCTTTTCCCTTCTTCTCAGCGGATGTTTCATGGCTCGTTTTTGCTTTCTTACGAGCCTTTGATATGGCATAATAGGCCCCAAAGACAAGAGGCCAGGCAGCGACTATTTCAAACATCTTTACCCCGAATAGAAAACCCTTGCTCGTTTTCGGTATTGGTGTTTTTCCGATATCTGTTCTGAGGCCAATCTCATCGAAAGGAACTGAAGACAGATAAAGCCAGCTTGTGCCTCCTACTTCATGCTCTCCATAAACATAATCAACGTATTTGCCAGGATTATTTCTAATCCTTTCATGTGCCAAATTAATCAGGTCACTCCTCTTTCCAAACCTCATCACTTCGGCCGGACAGATCTCAACACATGAGGGGACTCCGCCTTCTTTAGTAATCCTGTCATAGCACATAGTACATTTACTGACCTGAGGATTGAGAGCCTCATAATACTCATATCCCGGTACATCAAATGGACATGCAATCATACAGTAGCGGCATCCTATACACACACTGGGATTGTAAAGGACCGAACCTTCCTTCGTTTTCCTGAAGGCATCAACGAAACATGCTGACAAACAACCCGGCTCCTCACAGTGCATACACTGTCTTTTAACATATATAGGTTTCCCGTCTTTGGAGCTGATGAAGCGATTTACCACCGTAAAGTTCTCTGCATGCATTCTTCTTACTTTATCAAAGACAGATTGTTTCTGATTGACAGAAGCCTCAAACTCTTTTATTGGCCTGTTTGGATTTTTATTCCATTCATTGCATGCCCATTCGCATCTCCTGCATCCAATACATGCTGTAGTATCTACAAGCACGCCATAACGATCTTCATGAGGGGGGTAGTGAGGCTCAGCTTTCTTGGCCCATAACTTCCAGTTCCTTTCATTTGCAGTATTTAATGCATGGGCTGCCGTGCTACTGCCGATTATCGTAGCACCTGCAATCGATAATGTCCTCTTTAAGAAATCTCTCCTGCTAATTCCCATTAGATTAGCCTCCATGCCATTATTGTCTCTTTGTACTCAAAATGAAATAAAACAATATAAATACAAACATCGCTAAAACTGCTATCATGTATTCGTAGCCTTTAGGCGTCAATAATTGTTCAAAAATATACATTCTATTCTCCTTACTTTAACAGGTTTTCATCATACCCTTCTGGTTTCGGAAGGATATAAACAGGGCGCACGGCCTTTTCTTTGTGACACTCTTTACACTCTCTGGGCTTTTCGAGGTTCATCTGATTATGGCAGCTTATGCACTGGCGATGATAAACAGCGAGCAGCCTCGGTCTATTCAGATGCACAGGGTCAAAAGTAATAGTATGGCAGTTCCTGCAATTCGGCGGAGTGTCTTTCTTGAGCTCAGCTTCAGCGCGGCTCTGATGATGGCAGCCATCGCAGATGGTCTGCAACTTCCTGTGGAAATAGCTTGCCATTTTACTGTCATTAGAGATTTTGACAAACTTCTCGATAATCTTGAGATGCGGGAACTTGGCCGGGTCAAATTCTTTTTCCAGGGTCTTAATCTCCACTTCTTTTTTGACTGTTTTCATATCAAGCCCGGAAACCGTCAGACGGGGTGTAGATAAACGTTCCTTTTTACCGGTATGACAGACGGAACAGAGCTCTTTCTTCGGATCCATTGTATGCAAATCGACCGGCAACAGGTGGTAGTGGCATCCCGCACAATTCTTATCCGATTTCTTGACTCTATGGCATCCCGCACAGCTTTCTCCAGAGGATATGTCATGATATGCGTTGGCAGTACTCACCCATTTTCCGTCAGGACTGCCCATAATATTATGGCACTTCTTGCATGCATTCAAAGTTTCGTGGTGGCAATCCCGACAGGTCTTTGAATTATTTTCATGCAACTTATGATCAAAAGAAACCCCCTTCATCTTGGCATTTTCGATCTCTATTAAGGGTTTCTCCGGCTGGTCACGGTCGGGTCGGGGAACCTTCGCAAGTTCAGCAATTGTTTTATACTTTCCTGTATGGCACTTTGTACAGATAATAGGGCCTACTTTTTTCTCCCCTGTAAGACTTGCTTTCTCTTGTTTTAAGGTATAATATAAGTGACAGTTCAAGCATCTTATATGTGAAGCTTCCCTTATCGGAAGCCCTTTTTTAGAAGCAGCACTTGTTATGGCAGTTAACTCAGGACCTTTTTTCTTCCCAAATTCATGACAGTAGTAACAGGATTCCTCAGTTCCTTCTTCATATACTAATCTTAAAGATTCATCTTCTTCATGAATGTCGTATGAATGATGACACAGGCTACAGTCATCTTTGCCGAGCTTCTCTTTGAGTTTCTTGACATGTTTATCATGATATTCAAAATTAAATTCAAAGATTGGATAGCTTATTTTTGTCGATGCAAGCTCTTTTTTATGACAATCAGCACATACAACAGGGCCGGCCTTCTTGTTTTCACTGCTCTTCTTTTTATGGCAACCGATACATTCATCATGGTAGGCATTCATTACTGAGTCTTTATCTTTTCCCTTAAGCTTTTTAGGAAAATCGAAGAAGATAAGACCCTTTTCTTTATTGAGAGGGTGGCATGTATCGCACCCTTCCCCTTCTTTTTTGCCTTCCTTTTTAAATGCCTCGGTATGTTTATTGTGATCAAATATTACCTGCGGCCGTTGTAAGACACCGAAGATTTCCGTATGAGCAATGCTAATCTTATTATCAGGCTTGATCGGAGGAGTTACCTGCTTACTTGTTGTCTCAACAGCCAACGGACTTTCTATAGAGTACAGACTTCCTATCCCGTAAACGATTATGATTAGGAGACTTATGCCTACTGCTAAGGCGACTATAGACTCTTTTTTCATATCTTATCCTTCCCCGTTATTACCCTACCTTAAATTCCTCAGGAATCTCCAT
>PEUB01000017.1 GCA_002780895.1 Nitrospirae bacterium CG02_land_8_20_14_3_00_41_53 | reverse complement strand
TCCCTGTTGTTTTGGCCGAAGCCGCAATTGATAAGTCCTCTGGGGAAATCTGGAACTTGCTTGATAAGCATCTCACTAGAAAGCCTTGTATAGTCTCCGGTTGGGATCAAAAGCTTGTGCTTGTCGATGATGTCAAGCTTGTGGATGAGAGAGAGAAGCTCGTTCCCTCCAGGCTCACCATGGGGTTTCAAGTCAATAAGAGTCTGATAGAAGGATGGAGAGACCCTATCGGCGAGTCGCGTCTTTACGGTTTCATCAAGCCGTGCCTCGGTTTCGCTGAAGGGGAATTGCAGAAGTCTCCTTTCCTTTTCTGTAGTGGCGACAGGAGAAACAACTTCCCAATAGGCGTGGTCGAGAGCGGAGCGAAGGTTGTGAATAACATCTCCACAAATAAGTGCGGCCCTGTGTATAACGGCTTCGTTCTTTTTTGCGAAAGTGGCACGTTGTCCAGTCTTTGTATTTGTTTCGAGAATGTAACTGAACGGTCGTTGTTTCTGAAACAGTTCATTCAACTCATTGACGTGTTCCGTGGCCCTATCAATCTTTAGTGCGGCGCTATCAGTCATAAAGATTAACCCCCTAACGTTGCAAATCAGCCGACGCTGTAAGCGGTCGGCTGCATTTGCCTTGTTAGCCCATTTATTTGATCATTCGCTCATATTCGCCATGAGTGCCAATCCAAACCCAAATGTAGTCTTCACCATCCTTAATGGCAAGCGCTCTGTGATTGATTCCGACCCGGGCTGACCAAAACTTACCGATTTTCTTGAAATGGAGGGATGGATGCCAAGGATTCGTTTTGAGTAGTTGGAAGTTTTGTTTCGATATTTTTTGAACAGATTCTGGAAGTTTCTCAAAGCATTCCCAGAAACGATCTATTGTCCGATGCATCTAAAGTTCTTTGAGTTGTCCTTTATTTTTTTCATTAAGAGCTTCTTTAATCAGGAAATCCAACCTTCCTGACTCCGAGTCCGCCTCTATCTGTCTATCCCATTTCTGCCAGTCTTTCTCCGAAAACCACTCTCTCAACCGGACAAAGTCCTTCTCGGGAAGATCTTCTATGGCTGTCATGATTTCAGCTACTTTCAACATTGGAACTCCTTTCTGTTTCTTCAGTATTCATTTCAGGGCTAACCAGTTATTAGATAGTTACAAAACTATAGCAGAAAGTTTTAATCCGGTCAATAGCTATTGAAGGCAATACCTGTCAAGCCATATAAAAAGGTAACTATGTGAAGTATTGATGAGACATTTAAAATGTAACCAAGAGATTACGCTTTTTTCT
>PEUB01000034.1 GCA_002780895.1 Nitrospirae bacterium CG02_land_8_20_14_3_00_41_53 | reverse complement strand
TGCATAAAACAGCTACTGTATAGGTTCCTATTTTATTTGCAACATCACCATTTCGAGCTGTCCTGTCAGTGCCAACGATTACAAGATCTATTTCCCCCATCTTCATAAGGGCGCCAGCTGTGCTGTCAGTAATAAGGGTAACAGGTATTCCTTCCTGCATAAGCTCCCATGCTGTAAGCCTCGCACCCTGAAGCACAGGCCTTGTCTCATCAGCTATAACCTGAATCTTCTTGCCCTGTTCCTTTGCTACAAGCATCGGCGCTGTTGCAGTGCCGTATCCACCAGTCGCGAGTGATCCTGCATTGCAGTGTGTAAGAATGGTATCGCCGTCCTTAATAAACTCTGCACCCCACCTGCCGATTGCCTTATTTACTTCTATATCTTCTTCGAGGATCATTTTTGCTTCCTCTATAAGAAGGTTTTTCAATACATCTATTGGTTCATCTTTTTCCCTCATTAACAAACTTCTTATCCTTTCTACAGCCCATTTTATATTTACTGCTGTAGGTCTTGTATCGAGCATTTCATTAAAAATGGGCTTGATAACTTTTATAAATTCCTTAAAATTCCCTGCCTTTATTTCCTGTGCTCCCAAAGCTATCCCCATTGCAGCTGCAATACCTATGGCAGGCGCCCCCCTTATCCATAGTTTTTTTATCCCCTCTGCAACTTTCTGGTAATCTGTGCATTCGATATACCTTACTTCAAGGGGCAGTCTGCTCTGGTCAAGCATAATTACCTTCCCATTAACCCATTCAATCGTCTTAACCATATTTAGCCCTCATTGGTAGCAGTAGAGTTATTACAAAAAATATCGTGAGTGCTGTAAGCACGCCTACTGTTCCCCATGTTATGACATTGTAACTTTTCGAATTTACATAACCTCCCATAATCTTTTTATTATTGACAAGGGATAGTACATATATCAGGACAAAGGGAAGGAGTACTCCATTAAGCACAGAGGACAGTATCATTAGAAACACAAGCGGTGCACCTGGTATAAGTATTAAAAGTGAAGCAATGACTATCATAAAGCTATATATCCACATAAACTGCGGCGCCTCGCTGAATGTTTTATTCACGCCTCTTTCCCACCCCATTGC
This sequence comes from Nitrospirae bacterium CG02_land_8_20_14_3_00_41_53, assembly GCA_002780895.1. Classification (GTDB taxonomy): domain Bacteria; phylum Nitrospirota; class Thermodesulfovibrionia; order Thermodesulfovibrionales; family SM23-35; genus 0-14-3-00-41-53. Next base: position 19,581 of record PEUB01000034.1, on the reverse strand, counting down.
CTCACAAATATAATAAGATGTTGCAAGGGGGACGATAATTGCACCTAAAAGTGCTGCATTGGCAAGGCTGATAGCAAATATTAAAAACGCATAGTTTCCTGCAAGGGGTTTAAGGGCCAGGGCTGCTTCTGACGCCTCATGTATCCTGATGCCATGTGGAAAGAGGGTTGTTGCACATGTAACAATAATGAAAAATGAGATGATGTCTGTGATGCTGCAACCAATAAATACATCAAGTCTTGATGCCTTATATTCCTCTTTCCTTATCCCTTTTTCAGCAATAGATGATTGCAGATAAAACTGCATCCATGGGGTGATTGTTGTTCCAATAATCGCTATGCTAAGCATAATAAATTCAGAGTTCCACTTTATCTGTGGTATAAATGCACTGGAGAGGACCTCTTTCCATGCTGGTTTTGACATAAAACCTGAAATGACATATCCAAAATACAGAAGACATGCAAAAAGTAATATACGTTCAACAAACCTGTAACTACCTTTCACGACCAAAATCCAGATAACTAATGCACCCAGAGGAACCATCAAATATTTACTGAAACCGAGTATCTCCATGCTGGCAGCCCACCCTGCAAAATTAGCAACTGTTGTCCCGAAGTTGGCAATGAAGAGGACGTTCATCATGAAAAATGTTGACCTGACGCCGTAGTTCTCTCTTATGAGGTCTGAAAGTCCCTTGCCCGTTATAGCACCCATCCTCGCAACCATTTCCTGTATTACAACAAGGGCTATAGTTGTAGGTATTAATGTCCAGAGGAGAGCGTATCCAAATCTTGCACCTGCTACAGAATAGGTCGTTATGCCGCTTGCATCATTATCAATGTTTGCTGTTATTATCCCCGGCCCCATTATAGATAAAAATATAATGATTCTCCTCCAGAGGCTCATACCTTCCTCCTCTTACGCTTTGCAGCCGGTGGCAGGATTCTGTCGATGATGTCATCTATGGTAACAATACCGAGGATAAACCCCTCATTGTCTATGACCGGGATTGCAAGGAGGTTATACTTTGATGCTATCTCGGCAACTTCCATCTCATCAGCCTCTGGACTAATGGTCTTGAGTTTTGTTGCCATAATATCCGAGAGTTTTGCATTGAGGTCAGCAAGGAGCAGATCTTTTAAGGAGACAACACCGATAAGTTTTTCATCGGTATCTATAACATAAATGTAATAAACCGTTTCCACTTCCTCTGCATCTTTTTTGAATTTTTGTATGGCTTCCTTCACGGTTGTGTCCGGAAGGTAAGCTATAAATTCATTTGTCATTAATCCACCTGCCGTATCCTCTTCATGACTGAGTAGTTCCTGAATATCTTCAGCCTCTTCCTTTTCAATACTCTCGAGTATCTCTTTTGCCTTATCCATAGGCAGGTCGCTCAGGACATCAGCAGCCTCATCAGGCGGCATCTCCTCTATTATGTCAGCAGCCTTTTCTGTCTCCATTCCGGTTATTATTGCTGCCTGTACATCAGGCTGTAATTCTGAGAGAGCCTCGGCAGCAGTCTCGACATCAAGGCCCTTAAAAAATGTAGCTCCTTCTTTATGAGAGACCTGACTAATTATTTCTGCAAGGTCAGCAGGGTGCAATTCCGATACCATCTGTCTCGGGACTGTAAGGGATATCGTTGTCAATTTTGGTTCAAGCGGCTGTATATAATTCCAGCTTATAAGATTATAGGGAAGGCGTTTTTTAAAGAGCCTCATCAGGTCTTCTCCACCCCTTTCAACACCAAGCCTTCGCATGATTCCTCTCATCCCTATATCAACAGCAATGAGGACAGCTTCTGTATCAAGGCCTTCGAGTTTAACATCATTTACCCTGACAACCTTAGCACCGTTTGCATCAACGATCTGTTTATCAAGGATATCCCTGACTATCATGAGGTCTTTCTCACTGAACTCATAAGGCTTAAGAGCTTCGCTGTAAATCTTTGTAGAGATTATTCTCTTGTTGAATATGTTCAGGTCATTCCATGGAAGATTGAACAATCTTTTTTTCTTATCGATTATCAGGGAAGAGACCCTTGGTAGTGGTTCACCCTTTACAATAACAAGGTCTTTTACCCTTCCAATCTCCTCACCTTTTGGGTCGAGTACAGGCTTTTTCAGTATTTCACTCACAAAGAGTTCACCCAAAAAAGGCATCTATCCTCCAAAGCCTAAATTCAAAATTCTAATATCGAAATACTAAACAAAATTCAAAGACTGTAACAGATAGTTAAATAGTCGAGCCAAAGGCCACCTGACTAATCTGACTTTTGGTCATTTGATATTGTTTAGAATTTAGAAATTAGATATTAGATATTAAGTAAAGTATAGCTTACCGTTTCTATTTCAGCAAGATGATCCCACAAACCCGATAATATCACCTTTTAAAATAATATCTTCAGGTTTGAGATTGAACTCCGACAGATACATATAAATGGTTGATATATCATTATCTCATAATAGGGTCAGGCCAAAAGAAATTCTAACAATGCCTTTTGGGTATGGAGTCTGTTTTCTGCCTGGTCAAAAACAGCACTCTGTGGCCCATCAATTATCTCATCGGTTATCTCTTCCCCCCTGTGAGCGGGCATACAGTGAAGCACTATCGCATCGTTCTTTGCATATGAAAGGAGATTGCTGTTTAGCTGATAATTTTTAAACTTTCGTTTTTTCTTCGCTGATTCCTTTTCCTGCCCCATGCTGACCCAGACGTCTGTGTAAACCACATCTGCCCTGTAAGCAGCCTCTTTTGGGTCTTTCAGGATGGTGATCACACTGTTCGCAGAGGCCTTTGCTTTCTCAAGGACATCAGGGTCTGGTTCACAGCCTTTAGGACATGCAATCGCAAGGTTTATTCCCATTAAAGAAGCAGCATCTATCAGTGAATTTGCAACATTATTACCATCTCCTACATAAGCAAGGCGGATACCTTTAAGCCGCCCTTTCTTTTCGAGGATGGTCATCAAATCGCCGAGTGCCTGGCATGGGTGGTGAAGGTTACTCAGCCCGTTGATTACAGGGATCAAAGAATGAGATGCGAACTCTATGAGGGTGTTATGGCTGAATGTCCTGATGACAACCGCACTTAGATATCGCGACAGCACCTTTGCAGTATCATAGATAGTTTCTCCCCTTCCGATCTGTATCTCCTTTGGATTCATATAGATGGCCTGTGCACCGAGCTGATAAATGCCCACTTCCAATGAGACCCTTGTCCTTGTCGATGCCTTTTCAAATAAAAGGCCGATGCTCCTTCCGATCAATGGGCATTTATTTTTATCCTTTCCTGATTTAAGTTCTACTGCCCTTTTAAGAAGAAGGTCTATCTCTTCTGAGGATAAATCCCGTAAAGTTAAAAAATCCCTTTTCACTTTAATATACCTCTACTGAATTTATGAAAATTTCATAAAAACTTCCTCAAGAACATCAATAAGACGGTCGATATCCTTCTGCTGTACTATCAAGGGTGGTATAAAGCGTAATACATTTCCTGCCGCACAGTTTATAAGCACTCCTTTTTCAAGACATGCCCTCACTATCGGATCACCATCTCTTGTCATTTCCATGCCTAATAAAAGTCCCTTACCCCTTATTTCTATGACAAGGCTTGGGAATTCCTCCATAAGTTGTTCGAGCTTTTCCCTGAAGTATTTACTCATCCTGTTACACTGATCAAGGATAAAACCGTCTTCAAGGAGTGTCTCGATGGTTGCTACAGCAGCAGCACAGACAAGTGGGTTGCCCCCAAATGTTGTAGCATGATTGCCGGGTTGAAATGCAGAAGCGACTTTATCTGTAGCAAGCATTGCGCCAATGGGCACACCACCACCGAGGCCCTTTGCGATAGTCATAATGTCCGGCGTGATGCCAAAATGCTCATACGCAAAAAGTTTTCCTGTCCTGCCCATCCCTGTCTGAACCTCATCCAGTATAAGAAGTATATTATGTTCATTACAGAGATCTCTTACCTCTTTGAGATAATCATGGTCTGGCAGTTTAACCCCGCCCTCTCCCTGTATGGGTTCTAACATGACAGCGCATGTATCCTTTGTTATCGTCTTGCTCATTGCATTAATATCATTGAATGGAACATATTTGAACCCCGGTACCAATGGTTCAAAACCCTTATGAAATTTTTCCTGGCCTGTTGCAGTAAGTGCCGCAAGTGTCCTTCCATGGAAAGAATTCTTTGCTGTTATTATCTCAAAGCGTTTGGGACTTATCTGCTCCTTAGAATATTTGCGGGCGAGTTTTATTGCTGCCTCATTTGCCTCAGCCCCTGAGTTACAGAAAAATACCTTGTCTGCAAAGGAATGCTCTACAAGTAGTTTTGCAAGTTTTATCTGCGGCTCAATGTAGTAATAATTTGAGACATGTAACAGCCTCTGCGCCTGCTTCTGTATTGCAACCACGACCCGTGGGTGGCAGTGGCCAAGAATATTTACTGCGACACCGCCAACAAAATCGAGGTATTCTTTGCCGTCAGAACTCCATACCTTCATGCCCCGTCCCTTTCTCAGGACAACAGGGAATCTGTTATAAGTATTCATGATATAGCGGCTTGATTCATCGAAAAATTTCTTCATTTCCATAAGGTGATAATAACGGAAAATACAGCGAAAAATCAAACAGAGAGGGATAAAGTGAGCAGGGAGCATTAACCCAATTTACGAAAAGAAACCACTTATATATACTATTGGCAGTTATATAAATACATTGAACATAAAATGAACTCAGTGAAAATTCCTATAAAGGACATAAAGTTTGTCCTCCTTGATATGGACGGCACACTCCTGGACAAATATTTTGATGATTACTTCTGGGAACATCTTGTACCTGAAAGGTATGCTGAGAAACATAATATTACTTTCGGCAGCGCAAAAGAGGAGCTCATGAAAAAATATAAGGTCTACGAGGGCACCTTAAACTGGACAGACCTTGACTTCTGGTCAAAAGAGCTCGAACTTGACATCCCTGCCTTAAAAGAACAGATAAAGCACTTTATAGAGGTTCACCCTCATGCAGAGGATTTCTTAAAGATGTTGAAAAGGCAGAAAAAGAAGGTCTTTCTTGTTACAAATGCCCACTACAAGGCAATTGACCTGAAACTCAAAAAGACTCATATAGGGAAGTATTTTGACTCTGTGCTTTCTTCTTTTGATGCCGGTTATCCAAAGGAAAGCCCTGAGTTCTGGAGAGAGGCACAAAAGCGTCTTGGATTTGATAAAGACAGGACACTTTTTATTGATGATACAGAGGAAATTCTAAAAACAGCAAAAAAATATGGGATCAAATATATCCTCTATAAGGCAAGGGCTAATTCAAAGACGAAACCTAAAAAGTCGAATGAATTTTTACATATCCTTGATTTTAATGAGTTGATTGGTTAAGACGACTTCTATCCAAACCTATTGTTTATCACATTGCAAATAGCTTAAAATATGTGTCTATGAATTTAGCATGTCTTACTGAGCTGACAAAAGAACCCAAGATAGCATACTTCTCAATGGAGATAGGCATCCAGAATGATATTCCTACATACAGCGGTGGTCTCGGTGTCCTCGCTGGAGATACTATTCGAACAAGTGCTGACCTTAAACTTCCAATGGTTGCTGTCACCCTTCTCAGCAGAAAAGGATATTTCAAACAGGAGTTGGATGAATATGGAAGACAGACAGAGCAACCTGTTTCCTGGGCCCCATCTAAATATATGACCTTACTCCCTGCAAAGATTACCGTCCAGATCGAAGGAAGAGATGTCATGGTTCAGGCATGGCAATACAATGTAGAAAGTCTTACACGCGGTTGCGTACCAGTTTTTTCCCTTGATACAGATGTGGAAGGAAACACATCTGAGGACAGAGAGATCACCTCTTATCTTTACGGCGGTGACCTGGCATACAGACTGAAGCAGGAGATAGTCCTCGGTATTGGCGGGGTAAGGATGCTTCATGAGCTTGGATTCGAAATTAAAAAATACCACATGAACGAGGGGCATTCAAGCCTGCTTACCATTGAGCTCCTCAACAGATTTAAACGGCCTATAGAAGATGTCTGGGATGAAAAGCTTGTATGGGATACAGACAAGATAAAAGACCTTTGCGTATTCACAACCCATACACCTGTTGAAGCAGGTCATGACAAGTTCCCATATGACCTTGTCTGCAGGATTTTAGGAGAGCCTATACCCTTAAATCTTTTAAGAGAGCTTGGCGGCCGGGATAATCTTAATATGACCCGACTCGGCTTTAACCTGAGTGAATTTATCAATGGAGTTGCAAAAAAGCACAGTGAGGTCTCACGAAATATGTTCCCTGGATATGAAATCAGCACCATCACAAATGGTGTACACTCATATACGTGGACATGCGACTATTTTAAAAGGCTGTATGACAAGTATCTTCCCGGCTGGGCTAATGAACCGGAATTATTTGTGAGGGTTGGCCGCATCCCTGACGAAGAAATCTGGGATGCACATATGGCGGCAAAAAAAGCTCTTTTCGACTATGTCAAAGAAGATACAGGCGTTGAGATGAGCCCTGATATCCTTACTATAGGATTTGCAAGAAGGGCAACTGCATATAAGAGGGCTGACCTTATATTTACTGATATTGCGAGGCTTGAAAGGATAGGGCAAGGAAAACTTCAGATTATATATAGTGGGAAGGCCCATCCAAAGGACGATTCAGGCAAAAGGCTGATCGAGAAGATATTCTCTATCAAAGAGCATCTCAGGGATAAGATTAAAATGGCTTATATAAAAAATTACGAAATGGATACTGCACTCAAGATGGTCTCCGGTGTTGACGTATGGCTTAACACCCCATTGAGGCCCAGAGAAGCATCTGGTACAAGCGGCATGAAGGCAGCACACAATGGGGTAATAAATTTCAGTGTGCTTGACGGATGGTGGATAGAAGGCCATATAGAGGGGTTCACTGGTTGGTCTATTGGCCCGAGTCCTGCAGAGACAATGCTGATTGATAATATAGATACAAAGGATGCTGATGACCTTTACAATAAACTTGGATATACAATCATCCCACTTTTTTATAATGACAGACACGGCTGGATAAGGATGATGCAGAACGCTATAGGTAAAAATGCCTATTATTTTAACAGCCACCGCATGATGCGCCGCTATGTCACGGACGCATATATAAGATAAAAAATCAACCCCTCTTAATCCCCCCTTACCAAGGGGGGAATTTAAGGGGGGTGATTATTACTCCTTTACCCTCTTAACGTCAGCACCGATTTTCACGAGCTTCTCCTCCATATTTTCGTATCCCCTGTCGAGGTGATAAAGCCTGTGCACAGTTGTTTCCCCTTTTGCTGCAAGGGCTGCTGCTATAAGTGATGCACTTGCCCTTAAATCAGTTGCCATTAAAGGTGCGGCCTTCAGCTTTGATATGCCTTTCACTGTAGCAGTCCCGCCTTCCACTATAATGTCAGCCCCCATCCTCCTGAGTTCTGCAACATGCATAAACCTGTTTTCAAAGATCGTTTCTTTGATTATGCTTGTACCGTCAGCAATACTCATAATGGCCATAAACTGTGCCTGCATGTCTGTCGGGAACCCGGGATATGGCATTGTCTTTACATCAGCAGCTTTTGGCCTGGATGGGCCAATGACACGAATGCCATCAGAAACATGCTCAAACACAAGACCAACCTCCTTGAGTTTCATCATCGAGGCATCAAGATGGTCCAGCCTGCACCTTTTAATAATAATATCACCCTCTGTAATGCCTGCAATCGCCATAAAGGTTCCTGCCTCAATCCTGTCAGGGATTATTGAATAGTTTACAGGTTTTAATTCATCTACTCCCTCTATCTCGATAACACTCTCCCCCGCACCTTTTATCCTTGCACCCATCGAGATAAGGGCATTTGCAAGATCAACTACCTCGGGCTCCCTCGCAGCATTTTCCAATAAGGTTCTGCCTTTTGCGAGTGATGCGGCCATCATCAGGTTTTCAGTCCCTGTGACCGTTGGTACATCAAGGTAGATTGATGTACCTTTAAGTCTCTTTCCCTTAGCAACTACATAGCCTGATTCAAGTTTTATATCTGCACCCATCTTTTCAAGACCTATCAGATGCAGGTTTATTGGCCGTGCACCAATAGCACACCCTCCCGGAAGTGACACCTTTGCCCTGCCGAATCTTGCAATCAACGGTCCGAGTACAAGGATAGATGCACGCATTGTCCTTACAAGGTCATATGGGGCTTCAAATATTTTTACTTTTTCTGTGTTAATAATTGCCTTCCTGTCTTCATAATGAAACCCTGCACCAAGATTTGCAAGAAGTCTTCCCATGGTCATAATGTCTTTCAGATTTGGGACGTTGCTGATAGTGCAATATCCAGATGCGAGAAGGGACGCTGCTATTATAGGAAGGGCTGCATTCTTTGCCCCGCTTATATCAACCCCGCCTTTGAGTCTCTTACCACCATGAATTATAAGTTTGTCCAAATTTATACCTCTGAAATTTTAGTAATTAATGATTTTATAGTCTGTCATTTTATATGTTATCCCAAAAAATGCAATGCATTCATTTTGAGGCAGGCATATGTACAGAAAAAGCTTTACCAGCAGCACCTTTGTAAGACACATAATATTCAGAGAGCCTGAATATTTTCATCAGTAACAATTGATAACATTGAATAACCCAATTCTGCTTTGTAAAGGTTTTTATGCATATATACCTGCCTTGGTCATCAGATAAATGCAGTTTTCGGGTTATTCCCTATCTTTACCGAAAGATATGACACGAGTCGTTTAATCCCTTTTTCTGTAACTGCTGATATAGCAAAAAAATCTATGTTATTAGTCTTACAGTATTGTTTAAGTTTATCAAGTTTCTTCCTGTCAGCTATGTCCAGCTTTGTAGCAATAACAGCCTGGTGTTTGTCTTTGAGTACAGGACTGTATAATTCAAGCTCTCTATTTACCTTCTTGAAATTATCTACCGGATCCATCTCGGTCATCACTGATACGTCTATTAAATGTAGGAGTATTGATGTACGCTCAACATGCCTTAGAAACTGGGAGCCAAGCCCGACACCTTTGTGAGCCCCTTCGATAAGCCCTGGTATATCTGCAACAACAAAGCTCATATAATTTTCAATTTTTACAACTCCGAGCATTGGTATGAGTGTTGTAAATGGATAATCCGCAATCTTTGGCCTTGCAGAAGATATTACAGATAAAAGGGTTGATTTGCCAGCATTTGGAAGCCCGATTAATCCAACGTCTGCAAGGAGTTTTAATTCAATGACCAGACATCTTTCCTCACCCTTCTCACCAGGCTGGGCAAACCTCGGGGCTTGTCTTGTCGGTGTTGCAAAATGAGCATTGCCAAGCCCTCCCCTTCCGCCTTTTGCAGCTACAGCCTCCGTCCCTTTTCTGTCAAGGTCAATTAAAATATCCTTTGTATCATCATTTTTTATTATAGTCCCAACAGGCACAGGAATAATAAGGTCTTTACCATCTTTGCCATGCATCTTCTTGCCCATGCCATGCTGCCCTTTTTCTGCTTTATATTCACGTTGATATCTCAGGTCAAGGAGGGTATTCAACTCATCAGTTGCTTTAAATATAATATTTCCACCCCTCCCACCATCTCCCCCATTAGGTCCGCCTCTCGGGACATACTTTTCTCTTCTGAAGCTGACACAACCTCTGCCACCATCCCCAGCCTTTACGTTTATCTTTACATAGTCAACGAATTGCATAATAAATAGATTCAATCTTCAGATACAGGTTTCTTGAATAATTCCTCTAACCTTTTTATTGCATCTCCTTTTCCCCTGCTTAAAGAAGAGGAGGTAGCCCCTCTAAAGACAAAGTAGTCACAAAAATTAGCCCTGTCCCTTGATCTCTGAAACTCTGCCTAAGGAATATTATTTACCCACTCAATTTGAGAAAGAGCCAATTATATCAGATGTATAACCATGTTCCTGCCACTTTTCTTTGCCTGATACATTGCATTATCCACCCTTTTTAAAAAGCTCTTTTTATTATCTTCTATATGAAATTCTGTAACCCCTATGCTGACAGTTTTACTAACAATATCCGGCTGTCCATCCAGGGTAAATGGATAAAAAACATTAGCAGCAACAGCCTTCCTGATCCTTTCTGCAACAATTATAGTATCATCGTGTTTTGTATCAGGAAGAAGAACCGCAAATTCTTCGCCTCCAAATCTGAAGGCCATATCAATCTCCCTGACATTTTTCATTAATATTTCCCCAATTTTCTTCAGAACATAATCGCCCTCCAGGTGGCCGTATTTATCATTAAAATCCTTGAACATATCTATATCTATTAGAAGTATCGAAAGTGGTCTGTTATGTCTTTTTGTCCTCTCGATCTCTTTTACAAGCTGGATATAGAAGTACCTCTGGTTAAAAAGTCCTGTAAGGTCATCGGTAATTACAAGTCTTTTTAACTCAGCCTCGGTGTTCTTTCTTTCAGTTATATCTCTAAATGTCGCAAGCACCGCAGGCTTACCTTCATATTGAATCTGGGTCGATAAAATTTCCATATAAATTCCCTCGCCATTTTTGTGCATTATCCTGAGCTCTAACGCAGATTCGACATGTTCACTATTGCCTAACTTATTGAGGTTTTCTAATAACAATTGCCTTTCGTCAGGATATAAAAACCTGAGGATATCTCTATCAAGCATCTCTTTCTCCTCGTAACTTAAAATCTTAAGGAGAGTCGGATTGACAAATTTAATCAAGCCTTCCTGTATTATCATAATGCCTTCTAATGACTGCTCTACCAATGTCCTGTATTTTATCTCTGATTCTATTAGCGCCCGGGATTTTTCCTTCAACATATTTTTCAATAATTCCACATAATCAGCCCTTAGATTTTTTATAATGTCACTTTTTGTGACTATCCCGATCACGTCACCTTCGGAATTAACAATTACAAGGCTTCTGAGTTTATTCTCCTCCATTAGTTTTGTCGCATCATACAAATTTATATCTTTATTAGCAGTAAAAACAGGGAAATTCATTATTTCTCCAACATTATTCGAGATATTGTACTCAGCAATTGACTTAGTAATATCACGTTCTGTAATTATCCCAACCGGTTTATCATCTTCAATGACCAGTACACAGCTTATGTGATTTTTTATCATAAGTTCTATAGCCTTTGGGAGTATGTCCTTTTTGTCCACAGAGATTATTTTACGTTTCATGATCTGCTCTACTTTTTTAAAACTTATAAAAGAGTCAATACTCAGGTTCTTTATGATATCGGTCTGCGTAATAATCCCGATTATATTATGTTCTCCATCAACAACTACAAGCCTTCTGAGACCATTTATCACCATAAGATTTGCAGCTTCTGGTATGTCTATTTCCTCAGATATTGCGATGACAGGACTCTTCATTACCGAAACCAACCTGGTTACATTGAGATCAATATTATGTCCAATGATCTGGATGATATCTCTTTCAGTCAATATGCCTGTAGGTTTTTTATCTTCTAGAACTACCACACAACCGACGTTATTGAAATTCATCTTTTCCACAGCAGACATAAGGATTTCTTTCGGTTCTAAGGTTATTACGTCTCTGGACATAATTGAACTGATTTTACCTAAATCCATCACCCTCCAGTAAGATACTGCACACTATTTTATTATTTTACAAAGATAAGGTTTTAATAGCTACTAACTTTTACATTTGTGCTCGGTGTTATTAATCAAATTTAACATTATTTTGTCCTAAAATTGACATTTATTCACAGACTTTGCTTAAATTAAGCATGTGGGAATATACCGATAAAGTAAAAGAATTTTTTTTAAATCCTAAAAATATCGGGGAGGTAGAAAATCCTGATGCGGTTGGAGATGTCGGCAGTATAGTCTGTGGTGATGCATTAAGGTTGACACTGAAAATAGACAAAGATACGAATAGAATCATAGATGCAAAATTTCAGACATTCGGCTGTGCAAGTGCAATCGCAAGCTCTTCTGCCCTAACTGAACTTGTTAAGGGTAAAACACTTGATGAGGCTTTGCAAATGTCAAATCAGGACATTGCAGAATTTCTTGGCGGTCTGCCAAAGGAGAAGATGCATTGCTCTGTCATGGGGAAAGAGGCACTTGAGGCTGCTATTGCCAATTACAGGGGCATTCCAAAGGTTATTGAAGAAGAAGGAAAGCCTGTTTGCAAATGTTTCGATGTTACAGAAGAAAAGATAAGGAAGGTAGCAATTGAAAACCATCTTACAACAGTGGATGAGGTAACTGATTATACAAAGGCTGGCGGCGATTGCGGTGAATGCAGGGGAGAAATCGAGGCTATTCTCAGGGATATCTGGTCCCTGAAAGCACCTGAAAAACCCGCGGTACCTAAAAAACTTACCAACCTTCAGAAGATTGCCCTTATACAGGAGATTATTGAAAGGGAGATAAGGCCGAGGTTGCAGGCAGACGGGGGAGACGTCGAGCTTATTGATATAGACGGTAATAAGGTCATCATAGCCCTGCGCGGCATGTGTACAGGTTGTGTCATGGCAGATGTAACTATAAGTGGTGTTCAGGATAAACTCAGGGAATTAGTAAGCAAGGGAATTATTGTAGAGGCTCAATGAATACAATATATTTCGACAATAATGCAACAACACCTGTTGCCCTTGAAGTCCTTGATGAGATGCTTCCACATCTTAAGAAGCTTTATGGTAACCCCTCAAGTATGCATACCTTTGGCGGACAGCTTCATAAAAAGGTTGAAGAGGCAAGGGGTAAGGTTGCACAACTCATTGGTGCTGAGCCTGAAGAAATAATATTCACAAGCTGTGGTACAGAAAGTGATAATACTGCCATAATGAGTGCTGTTGAGTCATTACCCAATAAAAAGCATATCATCACAACAAGGGTCGAGCATCCTGCAGTCTTAAACTTCTGTAAACACCTCACAAGAAAAGGGTTCAGGGTAACGTTCCTGCCTGTAAACAATCTTGGACAGCTAAATATAGATGAATTATTGAAGGTAATTGATAAGGATATAGCTTTAGTATCCATTATGTACTCAAACAATGAGACAGGTGTCATTTTCCCTATTGCGGATATAGCAGAAATCCTTAAAGAAAGGCGCATATTATTTCATACAGATGCCGTTCAGGCTGTTGGAAAAATACCTATAGATACGAAGGAACTCCCTGTTGACATGCTTTCTCTTTCAGGTCATAAGTTACATGCACCAAAAGGAGTCGGTGCCTTGTATGTGAGAAAGGGCACAAGGTTTTATCCTTTTATAATCGGAGGTCATCAGGAAAGGGGGAGAAGGGCCGGCACTGAAAATGTTGCCTCAATCATTGGACTTGGAAAGGCGTGTGAACTTGCAGGTAAAAACCTCACTGAAGAAATTACTTATCTAAAGGGGTTGCGTGATAAACTTGAGACTGCACTTTTAAAATCCTGCCCTGATGTCAGGGTGAATGGAGACATAAATAACAGGCTGCCGAATACCACAAACCTTAGTTTTGAATATGTTGAGGGAGAGGCCGTACTCCTCAGGATTAATGAATATGGTATTTGCGCCTCATCTGGCTCAGCATGTACATCAGGCTCCCTCGAACCTTCTCACGTCTTAAGGGCAATGGGAGTGCCTTTTACAGCAATCCACGGCTCAATCAGGTTTTCTTTAAGCCGGTACAATACAGAGGCAGAGATAGACAGGGTTATTGAGATTATGCCAGAGATAATAAAGGAACTCAGGATGCTTTCGCCATTTGGAAGGGATAGACTCGACCAGAGTATCAAATGTCCTTACCGCTTGGATTTACCTTGACAACCTCTGATTTTTCCCAGTTCTGAAACAAGTCAATAATCTTATCGATCGATTCTCGATGCAGCTTCTCTATTGTTTCCCTCATTGGAAGAGAGGTAACAAGATTCCTATCGATGAAATCACCTATCTTTTCCCGATTAAATACTGAAAGGAATACCATCCCCTTCAATATCCTCTTGTTTGTTTTGAAAGAAAAGATAAATCTATCGAGTGAATTTTCAAGGAAAATGTCATTCCTGCTCTGTATTTTCCTGTCAATAGCTCTTGCCTGAAACCAGTATTTTTTATCAATAATGCTGTCAGCCTTTAATTCCATTAATGTATGCCCGAAATTCTTTTTATCGACCGTATAAATGTTGTGTGCAACTGTATCAGCTGCAAGATGGCTCATATATCCATATACAAAAGCATTCTGTTGTTTTGTCTTAGCTGCATTTAAAAGATCAAATGCAACATCCCAGCTGTGCGAGTTTTTACTGTCAGGCAAATACTTTTTCCCGACAATAATATCGGCCATAAGATTTCCGTAGAGAAAATCTTTTTTGTACCTCCTTATAATCTCAAAAAGTCCAGCGGGAAGCAGTGAGCCAAGGGTATACAACTCGTTCCCAAGATATATATGTGTTAATGGCCCCCATGCAAATGCTGCAGTTGGTATTAATAAAAAAGATATAATCACCAAAAATTTAAAAACTTTCATTTCAACTCCTTCAGTAAGTTTAACATAAGTCTTATTCCAATACCAGAAGCTCCCTTAGGCATATAAGGCTTTTCTTTTTCTATCCATGCAGTTCCTGCGATATCAAGGTGAACCCAGGGAACCTCTCCTGCAAATTCATACAAGAAGTATGCTGAGGTCACAAGCGAGCCATTTTTCCCGCCTGTATTCTTTATATCAGCAATATCACTCTTTAAATATTCTTTATATTCATCAAAAAGTGGCATCTCCCAAACCCGTTCGTATGTTTTATCAGCAGATTTTTTTATTTTATTAATCAGTTCTCTGTTATTCCCCATCATGGCTATTGCCTCATTCCCGAGCGCTATAGAACAGGCGCCTGTTAGAGTCGCTATATCTATAATTGCCTGAGGTTTAAAACGTTTAGCATAACCAATGGCATCTGCGATAACCAAACGCCCTTCTGCGTCTGTATTGATTATCTCAACTGACTTTCCATTGATTGCCCTGACAACATCACCCGGTTTTGCAGCAAAGCCACCTATCAAGTTTTCTGCTGCAGGTAATACTCCTACCAGATTGACTGGCAGTTTCAATTCAGAAACAGCCTTGAATATGCCGAGGACAACTGCACCCCCGGCCATATCATATTTCATCTTTTCCATGCCTTCAGCAGGTTTTAATGATATGCCTCCGCTGTCAAAGGTAATTGATTTCCCAATGAGCGCCAAAGGCGCTCTTTTAGCGCCTTTGTATTCAAGCAGTATAAACTTAGGAGGTTCTTTCGAACCCTTTGCAACAGAGAGATAAGCCCCCATGCCAAGCTTTTCAGCATCCTTCTTTTCCAGAACTTTTACCAAAAGGTTATTTCGTTCTAGAGATAATGCTGCATTTGCAAGATGTGACGGGGTCATATCATTGGACGGAGTGTTTATTAAATCTCTTGTAAAACATACTGAAGAAGCTATCGTCTTGATCCAATGGATATCATCTTTGAGTACTTTTGAAACCTTTGAAGGTATCACGAAGCTGTCAATAGTTTTATTATTCTTTTCTTCAACATACCTTTTAAAAGTATAAAGTCCCAGTAATGACCCTTCCATGAAATCAGCAGGGGACATTTTGAGAGATGACAGGACTCTGCTTGATAATGCTATCTTTTTCATCCCCATATCCCGCAGATAGACTGCTGCCTTACCGCCAGCCTGTCTTACCTTCTCAGTTGAAATCTCATCTTTTTTACCCAGACCTATAAGCAGAATTCTTTCGGGCTTAATATCTTCAGGAGATGGAACTAAAAGGACCTCATTTTGTTTACCATGGAATTCTTTTGAAAATAATTTTTTGACAAGCCCTGACGTCGTTGAACCAATGTTGTTATAAAGCCCAAAATCCCCTTCTGTAAAAGGCAGAATCAAGGCATCACAGGCACAATTTAACTCCTTGATATTCTTTATGTAAATATTCATTATTTTCTTAATTACTCTAATGTTGATTTTAGCTGATTTTCTAAAGAAATATCTACCCGATCATAAAAAGTAAGAAGCCTGATTGACAGAAAATATTATTTCAGCAATTATTTATTATGAATGTCTTTATAAGAAACATACATTTTTCAAGAAGAAATATAGAAAAGATATATGGAACACCTTTCACCGACGGGAATAATGTTACGCTTTTGTGGAAAGACAAGGAATTATTCAATAACATTTTTAATCTTATAAAAGAAGCAAGGGAATTGATATGCCTTGAATTTTATATATTTCGCAACGATGAAACAGGGAATGAGCTTGCAGAAATCCTGAAACAAAAGGCGTCCGAAGGCGTTAAGGTTTTTATCCTTTATGACCATTTTGGATCATTTGGCACTCCTATGAAATTCTGGAAAGACCTCAAACAATCAGGTATCCAGATAAGGGCATCACATCCTTTTAAGTGGACTAAGCCTTTTCATTATGTTCATCGGGATCATAAAAAATTCATAATAATCGATGGGAATAAGGCTTTCACAGGTGGGCTGAATATCGCAAATGAATACAGGGGGTATCACAGGTTCAAGAAAAAAATAGGATGGAGAGATACCGGGATATTCCTTGAAGGTCCGATAGCAAAAACACTTTTAGATACATTCAAAAAAAGCTGGGAGATATGGAAAGGGACACCGATCCATTTCAACAAAAATGTAGAACCAATAACAGACGGCCTTCCAGTACTCCCGATCTTTGCAAGCTCGGCTAAAGGAAGAAGGAAGATGAGAAAGTTGATATATGACAGTATCAGCCAGTCCCAAAAAAGCATTTATCTCACAACGGCTTATTTTACTCCGAGCAGAAGAATGCTTCAGATACTTGAAAATGCAGTATTAAGGGGAGCAGATGTAAAATTGCTTTTACCGGGGAAATCAGACATCTCAGCAGCATATTATGCAGGCAGGGCTTTTTTCACTAAGCTGCTTAAAGCAGGTGTTGAGATATATAATTATCACGGAGAAATACTGCATGCAAAAACATCTGTCTTCGATGAAATGTGGAGCATCATCGGTTCGGCAAACCTTGATTTCCAGTCGCTCAGGAGAAACGATGAAGGCAACGTCGGCATAATAGATGCAAGTTTTGGCAAACAGATGATAGAAATTTTCTATGAGGATTTAAAACAATCAGAAACAATAAGACTTGATAAGTGGCTCAAGCGTCCTTTTTTAGAAAAGGTAAAGGAAAAATTCTTTGCAATGTTCAGGAGAAGGCTATAACAAATGCCGAAGACAGGTATAGCAACATTACCACTTCATTATGGTAGGGCTCCGAAATGGCTCTTTGACAGGATGACCGCCCTTTCAAGAGAAATTATTTACGCAGTTGTGAGCGAGTTCGGACAGAAGGTTTTCCTCGAAAAGCTCTCTGACCCCTATTGGTTTCAGGCATTAGGATGTGTTCTTGGATTTGACTGGCATTCCAGCGGGCTTACAACAACTGTAACAGGTGCTTTAAAGGAAGGATTGAGAGGCATGGAGCGCGAACTCGGGGTATCCATTGCCGGTGGAAAAGGTGCAACTTCGAGGAAGACACCAGATCATATCAGGATGTATTCGGATAAATATATTATAAATCCTGAGCCACTTATCTATGCAAGCAGGATGTCTGCAAAGGTGGACAATACCGCTGTTCAGGACGGCTATCAGCTTTATCATCATGTGTTTATATTTACATACAAAGGGGAATGGTCTGTAATACAGCAGGGCATGAACACGAATAAAAGGACAGCAAGACGATACCATTGGCTTAGCAGTGCTATGAAAGAATTTGTTGTAGAGCCTCACGCTGCCGTCTGCTGCGATAAAAAGGGCACAACACTTAATATGGTAGCCTTTGAGAGCGGGGATGTAAGGCAGGTATGTACAGATTTATCGAAAGAAAAACCAGAAAAAACAATTAGTGAGATAAAGAAGATTCAAATGTTAGTATCCTTTTCCTTTTTCAAGTTCATTAAGAATAATCTGAATGCACTTATCAAAACGATTTTTAACATCATATTCCCACAATCTAATAACTGCCCAGCCATCTTTTTTTAAAATACGATTTACGTCTTTATCGCGTTTTCTGTTTCGTGCAATTTTGCTGCTCCAATATTCAATATTTGTTTGCGGCATAATACACCGCTTAGGGTGGCCATGCCAAAAGTCAGAATCTATAAACACTGCAATCCTTTTTCTCCTGAAAACAATATCGGGTTTCCCAGTTATAGATTCGGCATGACTTGCAAAATAGATATTTCTTTTTTTTAACTCACGCATGATTAAACGCTCAGGCTTAGTTCCCACTGAACGGATATTCTGCATGTTCTTGCGGCGTTGCTCTTTGGTGAGATTATCCATGACGGGCAGAAACAGAAAAATCCATGAAATAGGTTTCATCATCTATTTTATAGAAATCTATGTCTGCTCTGCCGTAGCGGTGCAAGTCATTTTTAGTTACAGGATGGCCTGAAGGAATTCCAAGCCGATGCCGGAAATATTCGCCGATTAGGCTGTTATTGTGCGGGGTATGAATAGCCTTACCGTTTTGTTGTGCCCTTGTACAAATCAGCACTTTGTTGTCATCAGTTAAAACAGTAAAATAAACAGCAATAGGCGGGAAAAAATCAGTTTTATAGACGGATGATGTAAGTTTTATATAAGCCTGATTTGGTTCATGCCCTTCCTCTGGCCGCTGTCCCCAATTGAGTTTTCAAAGAGCAATATTATTAAGAAGAATCCGAACTTCCTCTTCTCTGCTTGAAGGAGATTCTTCTTGATCTGAGCCGCAAATGTTGCATCGTCGCTGACTTATGGGATGAATAAAATTATTTTTACAATCACAATCCCAATAGTCTAAATTCAGAATAATATCGCCAACATGCTGGAGCCTTTCGTTATGGGCATTTAAAGAATCATGATAGATTGTTGAATTCATAATAATGCCGCGATTCAACATATCAGTGCCATTTCAATGGACTCGTATGATAGTTGATTTGTTTTGTATTAATCGCTTTTTCTGTAAATCTTATGCTTTTCGTAGGATTGAAAATGACACTCATTTTGGGAATATCACTTAGATTGCTAACAACAACTAACGCATAATCATTACTGAAGTCTTTAGCCTTTACGAACTCATTTTGAGTCATTCGGATACTCCCATAATCAGTCCGCAGCCCTTTTATTTCTGTCAGAAAAAAATGCTTCTCAACTTCAATCTGAAAATCATATCCGTCGCCAAGTATCCGTGCATCTTCCAAAATGCCATTCTCAAACGCATCATATTTCTTGTAATTATTCATAAAGAAAAGTTCTGCTTCTTGACCAGTAACCTGTAGCTGTTTGAATTTGCTCTTTATTACAGGGCTTATTTCTTTGATTGTTTTATCGACAAGAGCAAACTTATTAAGGAAAGCTTTTAGGAACATCCTATAGTCCCCTGTCAAGTAAAAAATTATATTTTTAAACACCGATTTTCACAGAATCCTAAGCGTCATAATTATTTAGGCCTACAGTTACGAAAGAACCAGTAGTATTAACCAGTTACCGCCTTTCAACCC
>PEUB01000041.1 GCA_002780895.1 Nitrospirae bacterium CG02_land_8_20_14_3_00_41_53 | reverse complement strand
AATACCCTCGTAAGAATTGAGCCAGAACGCAGCCGCCATCATACCTCTGCCACCCGCTCTTATTCTATCTCTCATAGATGTCTAATCCTTATGTCTGAATTGAAGTAAAAAACTCCTACCAATTAAGCCATTAGTAGGAGTTATCAGTCCTGACAGAACAGGACATTTAAAAGAACGAACTCCATCGTTCTATAAATTCTTTTTTAAATTATGAAGAAACCTTTTGCTGTATTTGAATCACTCTTTCCTTGATCTCGTTCATCCTCTTTTCCTCTTCCAATAGAACTGCTTTTCGTTCCTCAACGGCCTTCTCACCTTTTGATTTTTGACTCATCCCTTTTTCTATAGCTGTTGATATTCCTTCAATAGTGGCCTCTATCCTTTGCAGCATCTCCCATCTGAAATCAAGCTTGCTCTTGTCGAGCCTCTCTGCAAAGTCGTATCTCACCCTTCCTCCCTGCGTGTCTATCATTTCAAGCATAAACTCTTTCATTTTTTTCAGGATAATTTTATCACCTAAGAACTTGGGTAGTGATAATGTAAAGGATGTTCTAAGCAGCTCAAGCACCACTGGCTCCTCCTTAAATTTATAGTAGAAACCCGGTTTTATCGTCCAGAGCTCCTCCGCTCTGAAAACTTTAAAGGGGATAGCAAAGAGTTCTGAAGAAAATTTTAAAAGGGCATCAACCGTCTCATTTATTTTGATAATGAACCTGCTGCATACTGCCGA
This sequence comes from Nitrospirae bacterium CG02_land_8_20_14_3_00_41_53, assembly GCA_002780895.1. GTDB lineage: Bacteria > Nitrospirota > Thermodesulfovibrionia > Thermodesulfovibrionales > SM23-35 > 0-14-3-00-41-53. Next base: position 20,102 of record PEUB01000041.1, on the reverse strand, counting down.
ATTGCCTCATCAAAAATCTACACAAAAGTGTCAGCACAAACAAAGTTGCTCCTTTTTATCCAGCACCTTGAGGATACCCTGTGGCCAAGGTGCTTGGATTTATTCTGAGATTTCCATATGCCTGATTAATTTTCCCTTACACATATAAATGACCATCTCGGCAATGTTAGTTGCATGGTCTGCTATCCTTTCGAGATATTTTGCAACATAAGTTCTCTTTAGAGCCAATGGAATAATCTTTGAATCTTGAATCATAAGGGGGAGAAGTTCTTCAAAATTTCTCACAGTAAGATCGTCCACTTCGTCATCCCTTTTAATGACTTCATATGGCAGTTGTGAACACCCTGTAACAAAGGCATCGAGGGCATCTCTGACCATCGATTGGGTAATTTCTGCCATCCTTGGTATGTTGACAAAAGGCTTCAATTGTGGCTTTTCGTTAAGCTCTAAGGCCCTTTCGCATATATTCTCTGCCAGGTCACCCATTCTTTCAAGGTCTGTCGTTATCTTCATTGTCGTTGTAATAAATCTCAGATCTCTTGCAACAGGTTGCCTCAGGGCAATCAGCCTTATACATTCTTCGTCTATCTTTACTTCAAGTGCATTGATTAGATGGTCTCCCTTAATCACTTCTCTTGCAAGAGCACTATCTCTCTCTACGAGTGACTTTACAGAGTCCCGTATAGCGTCCTCAACCATATAGCCAAGTTTTAATACCTTTTCCCTGAGCGCCTTTAGCTCCTCATCAAAAATAGCCATTATCCGAATCTCCCTGTTATGTATTCTTCTGTAAGTTTATTCTGAGGATTCACAAAAATGGTATCTGTATCTCCAAATTCAATCAGTTCTCCTAAATACATAAAAACAGTATAGTTAGATATCCTCGCAGCCTGCTGCATGTTATGGGTTACAATAACTATTGTAATGGTTTTCTGCAATTCCTGTAGTAAATTTTCTATATTGGCTGTTGATATAGGATCTAAAGCCGAAGTCGGCTCGTCAAAGAGAAGGACTTCGGGCTGTTGTGCAAGAGATCTTGCAATACAAAGCCTCTGCATCTGACCTCCTGAGAGGCTCAGTCCTGATTCGTTTAGTTTATCCTTAACCTCTTCCCATAGATCAGCCCTCACGAGTGCATTTTCCACAACCTCATCAAGTTGGCTTCTCCTTTTTACACCCCTTATTTTCGGCCCATATGCGACATTTTCATAAACAGAGCTTGGGAATGGATTAGGCTTCTGAAAAACCATGCCGACCCTTCTTCTTAACTCGATTACATCTGTGTCTTTGTGGTAAATATCCACTCCCTGAAAGAGCACCTGACCCTCAACCCTTGAAGAGAGAATAAGGTCGTTCATTCTATTCAATGATCTAAGAAGAGTAGATTTCCCGCAGCCTGAAGGTCCTATTATTGCAGTAATCTTATTTGCTTCGATATTGAGAGTTATATTTTTCACAGCCATAAAATCACCATAGTAAATGCTAAAATCTTTTATCTCAAATATATCTGTAATTTCTACCATGCCTTTTTTTTCTCTGCCTTGACCGTAGGATTATGCCTAAAAGATTCATTCCAAAAACTAAAACAATTAATGTAAGAGCAGTTCCGTACTGTATTGGTCTCGTTTCTTCTATATGAGTGCCTGCTGTAGCTAATACGTAAATATGATAAGGGAGGGCCATCACAGGCTCTAATAATGATCTTGGTACTCCGGGAGTAAAAAAGGCAGCAGCAGTAAACATGATTGGAGCAGTTTCACCTGAAACCTTTGCTGTTCCTAAAATTGCACCTGTCATGATTCCGGGCATTGCAGTTGGTAAAACCACTTTTCTGATCGTCTGCCACTTTGTAGCGCCGCATGCAAGGGACGCTTCCCGGAAGCTGTACGGTACAGCCTTAATAGCCTCTTCAGAAGTTGAAATTATATAAGGAAGTACCATTATTGCAAGGGTCAATGATCCTGCAAGTAAACTCATTCCAAAATTAAAGGCAACGACAAAAACTGCAAGGCCGAATAGTCCGAAGACAACTGAAGGAACACCTGCAAGCGTGTATATTGACATCATAACAATATTGAGTAATAACCCAGGCTTTGAATATTCAGATAGAAAAATAGCTGTAGTAACACCAATAGGGATAACTACTATCATGCAGAGTGTGGTCAGCAATATAGTTCCGACAATGACAGGGAAAATGCCACCCTTTGTCATTGCCTCAATTGGAGGTTGGGTTATAAATTCCCAGCTTAAGATGCTTATGCCGTTATAGGCGACAAAAAAGAGTATGACAAAGAGCGTCAATGCTCCGGAAAAACCAAACGCCCTTACGAGCGAAAGAAAAAAACCCTGCTTGAGGTTAAACCTTTTCTTACGGACCAACTCGAACGGTATACGGTTGTTTTGTGAACTCTGGATCATGCCTTTTCCCCTATTTTTACAGATCTGTATTTTTTTGATATGAAATCTGAGATAAGGCTTAACACAAAAGTGATGAGGAATAAGAGCGCACATACTCCGAAAAGTGCGTGATAATGAAGGCTTCTATAAGGGGCCTCGCCCATCTCCGCTGCAATAGCAGCAGGCATCGGCCTGGCTGGATCGAACATCCAGTGAGGCACAACCGCTGCTCCACCTGCAACCATGAGCACAATCATGGTCTCTCCGATAATCGTTCCGATACCGAGAATGACCGCAACACTTAATCCTGAGACGGAAGCCGGTATGACTACTCTCCATATTGTTTCCCATTTGTCTGCACCAAGGGAATATGATGCTTCTCGATAGGTACGAGGTACCGCAGTCAGTGCATCTTCGGCAATACTGGCAATAACAGGTATAGCCCTTATGGTAAGCATTAAAGCTGCAGTGGTGATATTCAAACCAGACGATATAAATAATTTGTCATAACATAAACCAGCAAGAGTAGTTGAGATAAAAGGGATATTCGTACTTCTTAGCAACTCGGGGAGCTTTTCTGAAAGAATCGGTGAAAGCCAGTTGGAGAGAATAGGAGCGATAACCACCATGCCAAAATATCCAAGTACAACAGAAGGGAAACTTGCAAGCATTTCTATAAGCGGTTTCAAAATTTCCTTCACCCTGTGATTGGCAACCTCTGCAATATACACAGCTGTCCCAAGCCCTAAAGGTATAGCCATAATTGCTGTCAGGGCAGTCACTGCAAAAGTACCCATAATGAGCGGAAACATCCCAAAGCTCGGTGGATCATAAGTCGGATACCAGTCCATGCCGAAAATGATTTTCAGAACACCAACCTTATAAAAAATATAGAACGCTTCTTTGAAAAGAAAAAATCCTATTAGGAGAAGAACAAGAACAGAGATGAGACCAACAGAACTTACGATAATTTCAACGGCCCTCTCTTTTGTCTGCCATCTCATGGTCAATTTACACTACCTTATACTCACATACTTCACTTCATTCACAATCTTCTGCCCTTCTTTAGAAAACATGAAATCGATGAACTTAGCTATAACACCCGTAGGTTTTCCATTTGTATACATGAACAAATGCCTTGCAATCGGCCATGATCCGTCGCGCACACTGCTTGCAGAAGCAGATTTACCATTCACCTTAAGAACCTTGATTGTTTTATCAACGTATCCGATTCCGATATAGCCAATTGCAAATTTATTCTTTGCCACGGTCTGAACAGCCTGGCCATTTGATGCAACGAGGAGGGCATTAGCTCTTACCTTATCGCCTTTCAGAATCTTTTCCTCCCATACCTCGTATGTACCGGAACTGGTGTCTCTTGAAACTGAAGAAATAGGCCTGTCAGGTCCGCCCAGTTCTTTCCAGCTTTTAATCTTGCCGTTATAAATATCTCTAAGTTGCTCCAGGGTAATATTATCGATTTTCATCGAAGGGTGAACTACCGGGACTATCCCGTCAAGCGCAACCTTATGATCAATCAGGCTAACGCCTTTCTTCTTTGCGGCAGCTATCTCTTTATCCTTTGCTTGCCTTGAACTGGTTGCGATATTTGTCGTCCCGTCAATAAGTGCCTTAATGCCGGTTCCCGATCCGCTCCCTGAAACAAATATCTTAGCAGAAGGGTTCTTCTTCATAAATACCTCTGCTGCCTTCTGGGCAATCGGTAATACCGTTGTAGAGCCATCAATTTTAAGGTCTTCAGCAAATGATAAACCGGTCAGTGAGCAAACAAATAACACTGATAATACAATAGTCAAAATCTTTTTCATTACTTACCTCCTGTTGGTTTTAGAATACTCTTCCTTTGTTACGAGAATGTTACATTTTTATTAAACTTCTATTACATTTCATATCTTATCTGGATTAAAGAGCAACCTGTAAAGTTAGCTGTATTCTCTTATCATCCGATCTCCCATGCTGTTTATAATCCACAGTATCATAATCAAGGAGAACCATATTCTTATGCGGTTTATCAAGGTAGTAAGCTAAACCCGCAATATACCTTGTGTTCTCATCATCTTTATTATTCGTATCAGGGTCGAAATGGTCATATCTACCGATTACGCTGAATCTGTTCATGGGGTCTTTGAACATATTATAGAGTTTCAATTCTGTAAAGAAGGAATAGCCGTCTTTCTCAGTTTCATTGGCGCCGTTCTGCTGACCCTTGCCCCAGTAATATTGACCTGTCAGAACGATGGGCTCGGATTCAAAACTTCCGAAAGCGAGATTGGTGGTCCAATTAACTTCGGGATCAGTATTCCCCTTTCCGGTTGTCCCAAAGTAGGTTAACTGGAGCCCGGGAACGACATCAGGCAATGGCCTTAATGTGAGCCTGCCTTCTAAAACCTTGTTCTTGTTCTTCTCGCTCGCCGCGTATCCGCCGCCATTGTATATACCAGCCTGAATGCTTCCGTAGCGGCCCGCGTAGTGGCTGTTCACCTTCCCCTGATAGTCCTTGGGCATTTCCCCGCTGAGGAGAGCGGTAAAGGTTATACCGGCGTCGGCCGAATTGAAGATGCCGTTTCTCTCGATGAACATCGTGTCCTGGCAACGATAGAAATTCAGGTTCTCCTCAAAGTCGAGCCAGGGCATATGAACAACGCCGACCTCGAGGTTGGGTTTAATCAGAAATCCTATGTCGGGAAGTTTGAATTTACCGTATAAGTACTTGATCCTTACCTGGATAGAATCGGACAAGCTGCTGTCCTTTATCGACGCCTGGGTCACGTCCAATGTTATATGGGAATCGAACCACGGCATAAATTCCTTTGTAGCCCTGAAATATCCTCTCTTGACGGCGAACCTATTCCTGTCTATGCCGTCACCTGCGCTTCCGCCTACGTCTTTACCTTCTCCGTTTTGATACGACAGATACCATAAGAGTCCGAACTTAAACCCTTTCAACGCTTTTACTACACTCTCAATATCCTTCTGTAAAACCTCTTCCTCTGCTGCGAATACTGTTCCTGCAAGGAATATCAGACAGCAGAGACCTGCAATAACAGCCAATAACCTCTTCTTCGTACTCTCTTTCATCCTTTTTGGATTTTTTGATGATTACACCTTTAAAGATGTTTATTACACCCTGTAAAAGTTGGTTTAATTTAACATGTGAATGTTACAGGAATATTAAGGAGAGATGAAGTTTTGGTTAAATAAGATTAGTTGACCCATTCGTTGTTGTCATTCCCGCTTGTCGGGAATCTATCTTTACCCTTCTTTGGAAAAGAGGGGTTAGGGGAGATTTTATGGAATATAAATTTATTCAAAAAATCCCCCTTAATCCCCCTTTGCTAAAGGGGGAAAATATAAAGAAAGATTTCGGAATGACAGACAATAAACATGTCAAGAATGATAATTGTTTTGCAACGTTTAGGTTGAGTTAAGTGATAGGACAAATAAGATGCACAGTTGTACCTTTCCCCTCTATGCTCTCAATCTCCATCTCCCAGCCATGTGCTTTTACGAGATGTTTGACAATTGCAAGGCCGAGGCCGGTTCCGCCAAGCTCCCTTGAACGCGCTCTGTCAACCCTGTAGAATCGTTCACCGAGACGGCTGAGATGCTTCTTAGGAATGCCTATCCCTGTATCTTCAACAGAAAGTTCTACAATATTATTGAGGGATGAATTAATAATCCCCCCATGCCCCCCTTTAGTAAAGGGGGGATAAGGGGGGATTTCAACTTTGAACTTTGAACTTTGGACTTTTATTGTTACTCCTCCCTTCTCTGTAAACTTAATGCCGTTGTCTACAAGATTGAGGAGTATCTGAATCAGGCGATCTCTGTCTGCTTTTACCTCTTCGACTTCAGGAGGTATCTGTTTTTTAAGATAAAGACCCTTGCTCTGAGCTTTTTCTCTTAAAATAGAAAAGACTGTATCCACGACCTCATCCATGTTGACGATTATCTTTGCTATTGTTATATCACCGAGTTCTATCCTCGAAAGGGTCAGAAGGTCGCTTACGAGGGAATTCAGGCGTTCACTATGATTCCTTATCGTCTCAATAAATTTATATGCATTCTCCTTGTCATCAAGTGCTCCTTCAAGAAGGGTTTCTGCAAAACCTTTTATGGCTGTAATCGGAGTCTTTATTTCATGAGAAACATTTGCTACGAAATCCTTTCTCATCTCTTCAAGTTTCCTGAGTCGTGTAATATCATGGAATGTTAAAACAACGCCTGATAGTTCTCCCCCGGTATTCGAAGAATAGAACGGGGTGGCAGTTGCCATGAGATAAAGTTCTTTTGGCCGACTGATTGTAATCTCACGCGATATCCTCTCTTTGCTCTTAACAACGTTGTCTATTATCTCCATCAGTTCCGCACTTCGCAAAGATTCCGTAAGAGTTTTCCCTTCAATATCTGATTGAACGCCGAAAAGGGGTTTAATAGCGGTGTTACTTAATAGTATCGTGCCTTTTGTATCTGTCAAGATTAATCCATCAGACATATTCCTTAAGATTGCTTCTATCCTCTGTTTCTCTTTTTCACTTTGCTTGAGCCTTATTTGGAGTTCCTGTGCCATATTGCTGATATTCTTACCAAGTTCTCCAAGCTCGCCTTTTTCTTTAAGGAAAAGTCTCTTCTTGAAATTACCTGCAGCAATCTCTTTTGAAAAGGCTGTAATCTCTTCAATAGATTTTGTAATCCTCCTTGTCTGTATGAGGCCGATCAGATTGGCTACAAACAGGACTGAAAGGAATACAATAATGATCCTTATCCTTATTGTATTCATTGCTTTCTCAACATCATGAAGGGGTATAGAGAGTCTCAAGAATTTTTTATCGGTATCCTTATTGATTGCAATCGCAAGATAGAGGAGGTCCTTCTGAATAGTTTTGCTATACCGTATGGAGCTGCCGACATCGCTGATTTCAGCATCCTTGATTTCAGGCCTGTCTGAATGGTTTTCCATTTTTTCCGAGGGCTCATCAGAGTCTCCCATGACTTTGCCTGAGCTGTCAATGATAGTAACCCTTGCACCTGTCTTTTCCTTGAATCTCCTGCAGATATCATCAAGGTTGTTTGTGAAAAAAGATGGTATCTGATCGGAGATTAATCGCGCCTGTATAATAAGACTATCTTTGAGGTTTGATACATGGTTATCCTTAATTTCTTTTGAAAGATAGAGTTCAAGTGAGATGAGAAGCAGCGTAGCTATAAGGAGATATGTAAGTAAAATATTTCTGAATAAAACATGTTTCATGGCTTCTCATTGAATAAATAGCCTATGCCTCGCATGGTCTTAATATATCCTGGGTGGGCAGGATCTTCTTCGATATTAGCCCTTAACCTCCTGATGTGTACATCAACCGTCCTTGGCTCAACAAATGCCTCATCACGCCATATCGCATCCAGAAGCTGTCCGCGGCTGAATACCTTCCCTCTTCTTTCAGCGAGAAAAAGAAGGAGTTTAAACTCCGTTGCACTCAGTTTAACAGGCCTTCCTTTTATGGAAACCGTATATCTCTCTCTGTCAATTTCAATATCTCCTGTTTTCAGTATCTTTTCATGAACAGGTTTCTCTGTTGCTCTTCTGAGGACTGCCTTGACCCTTGCTATAAGTTCCCTCGGACTGAATGGCTTCGTCATATAGTCATCCGCTCCCATCTCGAGTCCAAGTATTCTGTCCACTTCTTCTCCCCTTGCGGTAAGCATAATGATAGGGAGGCTTGACTGCTTTGGATCATTTCTTAATATGCGGCAGAGTTCAATTCCCTGAATTCCCGGGAGCATTAGGTCAAGTATGAGAAGGTCATATTTGCCTTTCCTTATCTTCGTTAGAGCGTTTTCGCCATCTGAAGCTGAATCTACAATGAAGCCTTCCTTTTTTAAATTATAAGAGACAAGTTTAACGAGGTCAGCTTCATCATCAACAACAAGAATATACTTTGGGACATCCACATAATACTTATAGCATTATCTTTAATTTTTATCCAGCACCTTAAGAATACCCCATTCTTAGTCTTAGTTGCCACAGGGTTAACCCCGCACTTCCTTAAGTGCGAGGATTAATACCCTGTGGTCAAGGTGCTTGGATTTATGCAATATTGTAAATTCAAGGATATAACCTGCCAAAACAGGGGCGGGGTAAAATAAATTATTGATACAGCATAAATAGAATGGATGGCTTTCTAAAAAAGTAGATAAAGTAAGTAAGGTTAAAATAGATGAAAGGTTTAGATGAATCGCAATTAATTTTATGAAAAAAGTTTGTGGAAGAGTTGAAAGAGCTTTAAAAATCTACGGAATAAAAATAAAAACACTACGTATAATAAACAAAAAATGAAAACTCAAGAGATTAATCCTTATACTCATTTGTTTATATCTTTTCTCAGGCTGGGCTTAACAGCTTTTGGAGGCCCTGCAATGATCGCATATATAAGAAAGTTATCGGTGAATCGCAATAAATGGCTTGACGAAGAGACATTTAAAGATGGCGTCTCGCTCTGTCAGTCTATACCGGGTGCAACTGCCATGCAGATGGCCGCTTATGTAGGACTGAGATCAAATGGTTTAATAGGTGCATTGTTATCATATGTAGGATTTGGCCTTCCTGCATTTACCCTCATGCTGATACTCTCGATAGCCTATGTTGATGCCCACAAACTTCCACAGGTTATTTCGTTGTTTAAAGGTCTTCAGATTATCGTTGTTGCCATAATCGCAAACGCAACCTATTCTTTTGGCAAGGGCATACTTAAAAATTACAGGGAAATTCTCATAGCTCTCATATCAGCCGCTCTCTTGTGGTTAGGCGTAAGCCCTTTTGTCATCATTATAGGCGCTGCTTTAGCAGGAACTTTATTTTTTATGAATCCTGGCTCCCCGGCGTTGCCAACACATATTGGAAAAAGGAACCAAAGGGAGTTCAAACAAGTCATGCTGCTTTTCTTCATTTTTATCGCAGGACTTGCCGGACTTTATATTGCAGATATAAAACTCTTTAAATTGGCCACCCTCATGCTTAAAATAGACCTTTTCGCCTTCGGTGGTGGATTCGGATCGGTGCCGTTAATGCTTCATGAAATTGTCGATATCAGAAAATGGATAGATAGCAAGACATTCATGGATGGAATTGCCTTAGGCCAGGTTACCCCCGGGCCTATCGTTATCACCGCTACCTTTGTGGGATATCTTATGTACAGGTTTGCCGGTGCTCTTGTGGCAACTATGGCGATATTTACACCTTCTTTCCTGATACTTGTAGGTATTACACCCTTTTTTGACAGATTAAAGACATCCAAATATTTTGTGGGAGCTACAAAAGGAATACTCGCGACTTTTGTGGGGCTGCTTTTCTATGCCACCATAAAATTTGCTTTTGCTGTGCCGTGGGAGGTTGTCCGGGTATTGTTAGCTCTGGGAGCATTGACCGCCTTGATTAAAAAGATAGATATCTTGTATGTTGTCTTGGTAGGCGCTGTGATTTCAATAATCATACTTTGAAATTGATATACAAACCTTCCCCAAATAGATAGGTCCCTATGAATAAAGCATCTGATCTGAGTCTCATCAATAAATTCAAGAACGGTGATACATCTGCTTTTAAGGAGATTCTCCTTACATATCAGAATAAAATATACAATCTCTGCCGCTACATGCTTGGGGGTACTCACGACGCTGAGGATGCCGCTCAAGATGTTTTCTTTAAGGCATATCAAAACCTGAATAAATTTAAGCCTGACTCATCTCTTTATACGTGGCTCTACCGAATTGCAGTCAATACCTGCATTGATTACAGAAGGAAACCGTTCTTTGAGTCATTATTTAAAAACTCAAAAGAGGGCGACGTCTTTGTCGTAGATCAACCATCTGGTTCACCTTCTCCTGAGAAGCTGTACGAATCAAAACAGATAGGGAATGCAATACAACTTGCCCTTGGCCGGCTGTCTGAAAAGTTGAGGACGGTTATCGTTTTAAAAGAGATAGAGGGTTTCTCTTATGAAGAGATTGCAGAGGTTCTCGATGTATCAATAGGTACCGTTAAATCAAGAATATCCAGAGCGAGAGAAGAGTTGAAGGAACTCCTAAAAATTTTTAGGGAACAAAAATGAAATTATTCCGTTTAATAGATCAGGAGGAAACAATGAGATGCCCAAAGACAAAACTCATATCGTCTTATATCGATGGCGAATTAAGTGCAGAGGAAAGAGCTCTTTTAGAGTCACACATAAATAAATGCCAGGAATGCGCCGGAGAGCTTGAGGAGTTCCAGAAAATACATAAGCTGTTTGCCAGCGCATCAACTTTTAAAGCACCCCTTGGATTTTCAACAAGAGTTTTGGCAAATATCAGAGCAAAAGAAACAAAAAGATTCGTCGGGTTTGTCCACATCCTTGCAAAATCAGCCGCGGGTTTTGCTGTGCTTGTATTAATCGTTGTCGGAATAATATTAGGTAGCTTTTTATCAAAAAACCTTGTGTCTGAAAAGGGAAATGTAGTTGCATCCCTTTCCCTTGATATATTTGAGCCCGCACCGCCTGATTCAGTAGGAGGTGTATATCTTGCGATGACGGAGGTAAATAATGACAAATAGCACTCTAAAGTTTGTCCTCGCTGCCTCCTTGATCTTAAATATCTCTATCCTCGCTACAGCCGGATATGTGTATTACAAACAGTCCGATTATTGGGTATCACCATGCGGAGTCAAGATAAAGAAGGATAGATTCTTATTTGAAGAGCTCTCATTACGACCGGAGCAGCTAAAGACAATGAAAGAAAGGGCTATGGATTTTCGTACTGAAATAGACAGGAGAAGGAAAGAAATAACAGGAAAAAGGATGGAGATGCTTAATCTCATGCGTGCGGACATCCCTGACAGTAGGGCCATAGATACCACAATTTCTGATATAAGCGGAAAGCAGGAGGAGATGCAGCGGGTGGTAGCCATGCATATTCTCAAAGAGAAGGCAACTCTTGATAAAGACCAGCAGAAGAAATTTCTTGACTTGATAGAAAATGCAATGACAAAAAAAGGCGGATAAAATGTCAGATAGCAAAAAGCAGTTAGTGTTTATAAGCATGACAATCATCTTTCTTTTCATGTTGTCCAATTCTCGCGGTTACTCTGAGACAGAAGGTATTGAGGGAATACCCATGACGATCACGGCGCGTGCTGAAGTGGCGCAGAGGATTGATTATCAGTCACTAAGCCTCGAAGATTGCCTGGCCTTAGCCCGGAAATATAACCCCGGACTGATCGGAGCAACAGAAAGGATTCAGGAATTGGTCGCAGATTATCAGGCGGCGAAATCCAGATTTTTCCCCAGACTCGTCCTGGTATCCTACTATGAAAGGACGAACCCGGATCGATTATCTGCGGGGGGCGGGCTTACAACTCAGCCGTTGTTCAAAGAGGAAGCGCTGGTAAGTGTTTCAGGCAAACAGATACTGTATGACGGCGGAAAGACCTATTACAACAGCCGGGCCGCTGAAAGAGGCGCTGAAGCACAGGGGCAGGAAGTCCTGCGGACAGCCGACGAAGTGGCATTTACCATAACCGAGGCATTCTACCGCCTTATAGAGGCTAAAGAGAATCTGAGAGTGGCCCGGGAAGCCCTCCAGCAAAGGCTGGACTTTGCCTCTCTCACCGAGGCTTTTTTTAAAGCCGGCAAAGTTACGCAGCTCGATTCTCTCCGGGCCAGATCCCAGGTTTCTGAGGCAGAGCAGGCTAAAATAGAAGCAGAAAATGCCGTGAGCCTTGCCAGGGAAATCCTGGCAAGATCGATAGGGGTGAAAGAAGATGCGCCATTGGATATCACTGGTCGGCTTTCAGATGAACTTACTCCAGCAGCCGATATTAACTCATTATGGCAGAAAGCGCTCAAAACCAATCCCGAGATTAAGAGGCTTGATTTAGAAATAGAGCAGAGTCAAACCCAGATCAAATCCGTCCGGGGAGCCTATTTCCCGGAGATCAGCCTGCAAGGTGACCTCGGGGTGCGCCATCATGACCTCGGGGGTACTAAAGGAGAATGGCTGGGCGGAGTCTTTATTGAGTTCCCCTTCTTTAAGGGCGGGTTGACCAGTGCTCAAGTGGCCAAGGCCTCTTCCCAATATCTCCAATCTATCGAGAAAAAACGTGATCGCCTCGATAGTCTCAAAGTTAATTTGGCAGCCGCCTGGCGGGACCATGAAAACGCCCATCAGGGAGTGATTACTACCCGGCAAACGGTGGTCACCAATGAAGAGTCATATGCCAGTGCTCAAGCCCTTTACCGCAACGGCAAGGCCATAGGTCTGGATGTGCTTCAGACCCAGGTGGACTTGACCGGTTCCCGGTTCAACACCATCAAGTATGCGGCAGCTTACGAAATTGCACGGGCGCGTATCAGGCAAATCATCGGCTCCGGTCTATCGGAGTCTTATCAGCAAAGGAATATAGGGGGTCAAAATAAATGAAATTTCCCACCAGAACGAGGGTCATTGCGGCTGCCATTGGCATTCTGATCATAATGTTTTTGGGCTATCGCCTTTTTTTATATCGTCCGCCAGTGACAGTAATAGTTGTTAAAAAGGTAGAGATTCAAGGCAAAGTCCATGGGCCGGGAACGGTGCAATCCAAGGTGGGTGTAACTGTGAGCACTAAAATCACTGGAATTCTGGAAAAACTTTATACTGATCAAGGAAGCCGAGTGAAAAAAGGACAACTTCTGGCTGAACTGGACATAGCTGAACTGAGGGCCAGGGCTGCCGCTGCCCGCGCGACAAAGAATCGTGCCCAGCATGACCTCGATCGTGCTAAGGCCGATCTACACAAGGCCGAAGCCAACTTGGTATTGGCACAAAGCAACTACCAGCGGGATATGGATGTATTCAAACCAGGCTATATTTCACAGGCGGCCTTTGATAATACAAAAGCGGCGCTCAAGGTGGCGGAGAGTGAAGTCAATGCATCACGATCCGCTATAGGGGCTTTGCAGGCTCAACTTGCCCAGTCAGAATCGGAAACTCATGCGGCTGAGGCGGTATTTGCCTATACCCGCATCCTTGCTCCCATGGATGGTTTAATTACCGTGCGCAAGGCTGAGGTCGGGGATACAGTAGCACCCGGTACACCTATCTTTCAAATGGTGGATTATCAAATTTGGGCGGCCTCCTGGATTGATGAAACCAAGGTAGCGCAACTGCGGGAAGGACAGAAGGCGTCAATCAAACTACGCTCGGGCCGGGTTTTTCAGGGTGAAGTTGTTCGTCTCAATAAGGAGGCAGATACCGTTACCCGTGAATTGGAAGTCGACGTGAAATTCGACACCCTGCCAAACCCGTTAGTCATCGGAGAAGAAACCGAGGTTGACATTGATACAGGCAGCCAGACCGCTCCGGCTATCCCTTTATCTGCCATCGTGGAAAGGAATGGGTCCAAAGGAGTAATGGTAGTTTCCAATGGTTTAACGAGTTTCCGTCCTGTTACCCTGGGATTGCAGGACGTACAACGGGCTGCGGTCCTGGATGGTCTCAAGGAGGGCGAGATGGTGATACTTAACCCCGCAGGGATTGAGCCGGGGGAAAAAATACGACCGGAAATTAAGACAGATACGGCGAGGAAGAACCAATAAGATTAATGAGTTTTTTAAACTCGAACCTGAGATTTTATGAGAATCAAATTGTCATCGCCTGTGCAGAGGATCAATGGACTTAGCAATTTATGACCTAAAACTTCATAGAGGCCGTTTTATTGCGACGGTCATTGGTGTGGGTCTGCTGTTCACCATCGTACTTGCCATGAACGGCCTTTACCGGGGCAATATCCAGGAGGGTCTCGCCCTAATCAAGGCTACAAACCCCGATCTCTGGGTTGTGGAAAGATACCGTGGCGGGCCTTTCAACGAACAGTCTACGTTACCCGAGTTTTATCACTACAGTGTCAAAGCGATGCCCGGAGTAGAAAAGGCTAGTCCTTTTATTTACTATACTGTCGAAAGACAAATAGAGGGCAAAAGCCGGCATTTCAGCATCGTCGGCTTTGATGTCTTCGGCGGACTGGGTGGGCCGCAAAAGATTTATGCCGGGAGGAATATCGAGCAGGCACATTATGAAATGGTCGCTCATCAAAAATTAGGGCTGCGCCTCGGTGATAGGATCCCCTTGGGCCTTCATACCTATACGGTGGTAGGTTTGACCAAAGAGGCTGTCTCTTCGGATGGTGAGGCTTTGGTTTATTTATCCCTGCCGGATGCGCAGGAGGTGCTCTATCAGAGAGACAATGAAGCGGTACGCGACCAGCGTGAAAGGCTTCTTCGGACCCTTTCAGGTCAGAGCTATTTATCACCAAGCCAGGCAGAAAAGTTACTCCCAAAGTTACAGCCCGATACCCACATTATTAATGCCATTCTTGTTAGGCTAAAACCCGGGATAAACCGTGCCGAGGTAGTCCGCGGGATTGAGAAATGGCTCTATCTCTCCGCCTTCAGTACAGAGGAAGAACTTCAATTAATGTTGAAAGGGCGGTTGGCCAGTATGACCAAACAGCTTTTACTTTTTAGAACACTCCTTTTGATCATCTCTGTAATCATAGTTTCCCTCGTAATCTATACATTTACTATGGAAAAAATCCGCAGCATAGCTGTCATGAAACTCATCGGAGCTCCTAATTGGGTGATCATCCGGATGGTCATGGAACAGTCCCTCCTATTAACAATCGGCGCGTTTTTATTCGGGCTGGCTCTGATCCACAACACTTACCAGCTATTTCCCAAAACACTATTGATAGCTCCCGGCGATGACCTGTTTACTTTTATGGTGGCCTTTGCAGGCGGCATCCTTGCCAGTATTTTAGGACTGTGGCATGCATTGAAAACCCAACCTGCCATGGCCTTGGGTGACTAATGGAAATCCTCAGAATTGAAGGGTTATCCAAGATTTTCGGTTCCGGTCATCTTGAAGTCCGTGCCCTCGAAGACATAAATTTATCGGTTTCAGAGGGTGATCTCGTGGCCTTGCTGGGCCCAAGCGGGTCCGGTAAAACCACCTTGCTTTTGTGTATTAGTCTAATTTTGGACCCCACGGGAGGCAAGATTGTTTTTGACGGTCAAACGATTTTTCAGAAGAATGGCTGGGCGGGGGTAGACATGCGTCGTCTGCGCCGGGAAAAAATAGGCTTCATCTTCCAGTCTCACAACCTGATTCCTTTTCTTACGGCAAGGCAAAATGTACTACTACCTTTGAGCCTAGTGGGCCTCAAGGGAGAAAAGGCTGAGAGCCGGGTGAGGGAGCTTCTGGAACAGATGGAGATCGCCGACCGGGCGGATTACCTGCCGGCCCTCCTTTCGGGGGGTGAGCAGCAGCGGGTGGCCATCGCCCGCGCCCTGGCCAATAACGCTAAGCTGATCCTGGCTGACGAACCCACCGCCTCTCTGGACACCGCCAGAGGTGTGAAGGTTATGGGATTATTAAAGAAGATCGCCAAGGAAAATCAGTCGGCGGTAATTGCGGTGTCTCACGATGAACGGATGATCGAGGGGTTTGACTACGTCTACCGGTTAAAGGACGGGCGTATAGTCGGCGAGAAAACAAACTCAACGTTAAACTGAATCAGGGAAAGGATTCCTCTTATATTTTAGTCAACGTGCAACACCACTGAAAAGCTATTAAATACTACCCATACCTGATCATTCTCTTGAAAGCCCATCTGGCGGGCGTTTTCTGTGGTAACTATAGAGCATAGTTCGGTGCCATCCGGAATACGCACGACATACTCTGTGGTAATCTCCCCCTTATTAATACGCACGATAGTTCCAAAAAATCGGTTTTCAGCTGTGGATTCAGGTTCCTTATCGCTTTTCTGCAAAATCATCCAAGGAGCCTTAACCTCTGCTGTAATTAAATATCCGGTTTTGAGGCCGAGCCTCGACAGACTGTCGTTGGTAATCACCGTTGTTACTGTATCGCCTCCGATGGTGGTCATTTCTACTTTCGCTTGAATATCCCCCTTCTTGATAGAACTGATTTTACCGAAAAAGCTGTTCCGGGCGCTTGTTTTTCGACGAGATTCTTTTTCAATAAAGTATTTTGCCACCTGCTGCATATCATCATCTGAAAAAGCAACATAGGAAGCTATTACGTTGAGTGTTGAATGGCCTAACATCCTTTGAACAACCGGCAAAGGCATATTGCTTTGCATTAATTCCACGGCGCGGGATTTTCGGATAACATCAGGCGCACCCCTCGCAGCCGGGAAGCCGCAGTCTAATGCCCGTTCATAAAATTTACGGCGAACATGGCCGGGGTCCACTTTAAACAAGTTGCCAAGATATTTCTTAAAATAAGGATCATCCAGTGTAGTCTCAAGCTCTCCGGAAAGTGACCCCGGGATCTGGACTTCCCGCGGTAGTCGACCGTCCCCGGCGTTTGTTTTTCCCAAAAGCACTACGTGCCGCTTGAAATCTATATTTTGAAAGGGATCAAGAGCCAGCACTTCGTTCAACTTCGCCCCTGTATACCGTATCAAAAGGAATATCAGCAAGATACGCTTACGGGATAAACGAACGTCAGCCCGTGACGACTCCGAAACCCATGTACGAAATGACTGCTCCATGCGATTCAATTGAACCGTATCAAGACAGTGGGCTTCGTCCTGCATTGAGACAATGCGTGCGTGGCTTGACCGCTCAGTTATCGAAGACCGTTGTAAATGTTGTTTATGCCGAAACATTATGTTGTCTTTATTATAACAGCTCCTGACACACAGATTTTTCCTTCACCGCGTTCATGGCTGCCATACTTTTCAGCATAGCATAATTTTGGTGTAAAACTCTTGGCAGCCTGGTACAGTACATGATAAAGTTAATAACACGAATAGTAAATATTTCGTGCCAATAATTCCAAAGGGAGTTTTTAATGTCTTTTAATATCTCTGGAATAAAAGCCGCTTCTCCTTTTGCATCGCTTATTGTCTTCCAATCTTCCTCTATATTTAAAAACAAAACTCCAGAAAGGGCTTTAATGTTTTTTATAAAAGGGAATTAGATATGACAAATATTTCACTAAAAAATATCTTCCTGGTTTTTCTGAAAATCGGAACCTTTTCCTTTGGAGGGGTCTATTCCATGCTAACCTTTTTTGAGCGGGAGCTGGTTGAAAAACGAAAATGGCTCACACATGACGAATATATTGAGAGTGTAGCTATCGGACAGATGACGCCCGGCCCTCCTATCGTGAATACTGGAATTTGTATCGGATATAAACTGAAAAAAATAAAAGGAGCGTTAACTACTGTGGCAGGCCAGGCGTTTACCGGTACGGTGCTGGCTATCTTACTGGCAGCTTTTTATTTGAAAGCTAAAGATAACGTTCTCCTGATCTCAATCATGAAAGGGGTAGGAGCAGCCGTAGTGGGTTTACTCCTCTCTGTTGTCTACAAGATGGCAAGAAAAACCATCAAGGATTACAAAACGGCTTTATTTGCGCTGGCAGCTTTTTTTGCGCTTGCTGTATTTAAGCTTAATCCTATAGGACTTATCCTGGCTTCGGGCATACTCGGCTTGGTAGTATATGGAAGGAGGACCAAATGATTCTGCTTAAATTCTGCTGGATACTAATTGTCGTTAATGCCCTGACTATCGGAGGCGGGTTTGTCATGCTTCCCATGCTTCAAAAGGAGTTTGTTGAAAAATATCACTGGCTGACCAACAAGGAATTTATGGATGCAATTGCCATCGGGCAGGTCACCCCAGGGCCTCTAACAGTTATGAATGCCTTTATGGGATATAAAATCTACGGCCTGTTAGGTGCAATTATGGCAATGATTAGTTCTTATTTGCCATGTATTATTATTGTCACACTGGTGGCGAAGTATTACTACACTTACAAAAAGTCCGTAATCGTTATTTCAAGTTTCAACGGTATAAAACCTGCTGTTATCGGATTATTAGCGGCTGTGGCTATTTCTCTTGGAAATACCTCGCTTGTAGACCCTATAACCTTCGGGATTGCTATAATTAGCTTCGCTGTTATTGCATTCACAAAGATAGACCCTACTTTTGTTATTATTGGAGCAGGGGTTATGGGGGCTTTATTTCTATAATTAATTCGCCTAAGGCGAATTAATAAACCATCTGTCCTGTAATAAACCTATAAGCCCTTTCATCCTTCGGTTTCTCAAAGAATTCCTTGTTCGGCCCATGGTCAACAATCCTGCCGTCATACATAAATAAGACCATATCAGCAAGCCTCTGCGCCTGAAATATATTATGAGTTACCATGATAATAGTCAGCCTATTATTTCCTTTTAGCTTTGTGATAGCCTCCTCGATAATCGTTGTGCTGTGAGGGTCAAGAGAGGCTGTAGGTTCATCAAGGAAAAGTATTTCAGGTTCTATTACCATCGCCCTTGCAATACCGAGCCTCTGGGTCTCACCGCTTGAAAGTGTAAGTGCAGTATGGTTTTTTTTATGGATTAGACCGACTAACTCCAGAGCCTTGTCAACCCTTTCTTCTATCTCTTTCTTTTTCATTCCACGAATTTTTAGACCATAGGCTACATTCTTAAAAACAGTTGTATTAAATAAACCAATTTTAGGTAAGACAAGGCTTATCCTGCGTCTGAGTTCCGTGTCTTTTCTAACAATGTTACTGCCTGAGGAAAAATTGACTTCTCCAGAGTCAGGACATTCAAGAAGGGCACATATCCTTAGGAATGTTGATTTCCCGCTGCCATTAGGTCCCATCAACACATAGATGCCACTGCTATCAAAGGAAAAGGAACAGTCCCTCAAAACAGGCTTGCCATTATAGTTTTTACTGATATTCGATACTGTCAATCTAAGGCTCATCTACTCACTTATCATTCCTTTTTTCTGAAACAAATGAAGTACTACATTTATAATTAATGAGAGTGTTAAAAGTATTATCCCCAATGCAAGGGCAAGTTCAAAGTTTCCTTTATCGGTCTCGAGGGCAATGGTTGTTGTCATAACTCTTGTATAGCCTGCGATGTTTCCACCGACGATGAGAATCGCACCGACTTCTGCCATAACCCTGCCGAATCCGGCAATAATACCTGATAATATCCCATATCTTGCCTCATTTATTATGGTAATAGCTTTCTGATATGGGGTTGCACCGAGGGTTATTGCAGCCTGTCCAATGATCGGGTCGACAGTAACAATTGCTGAATGGCACAGAGATGCAACAATCGGTAATGCAAGGATAGTCTGAGCTGCAATCATTGCTGATGGTGTATATAATAAACCCATAAAGCCGAGCGGACCGCTTCTTGATAGCAAAAGATAGACGAAAAGACCAACAACAACAGGTGGAAGTCCCATAAAGGTGTTCAAAAGGCTGATTATGAAGCCCCTGCCGGGAAATTTCCTTAGACCTATGATAGTACCTGCAGGAACGCCTATGATGGATGATATAATGAGGGCTATTCCTGAGACTTTCAGAGATAAAAATATTATACCCAGCAGTTCCTGATTGAGATTATAAATAAGGGAAAACGCCTTTAAAAAACCTTCTATAATTGAATCCATAATAAAAACAATAAAAGATTATAGTACTAATTCTCAAGGATTTAAGGCCGAAGATCAAAGCCTCCGGCCTTAATGAGTTTTAGAAATAGAACTGTACCATTGCCCTGTATCTGTTGTCATTCTGGTCATCGACAGAAACTGTAGATCCTGGAACAGGGATAA
>PEUB01000113.1 GCA_002780895.1 Nitrospirae bacterium CG02_land_8_20_14_3_00_41_53 | reverse complement strand
TTTGTTTAACCTGTTGGGTGATATTTTATATCACTCCAATCCCTTTAACCAGAAGGGGTTCTTGATTTTTTTATATTTCTAAATCTGTTTTGGGGAACAGGATGTTACGGAAATATCATTTGTGTACTATTGGTAAAGATCATAATTGCACACAGGTAGCCTTCCATACCTGTATAAAGATTTATCAAATCTTTACAATTTTATATATTAGATGTTAGATTTTCTCATGAAATATGGAGAAAAGATAATCAAGAAGGCTGTATTAGAAATATGGGATAACCCCCATCCTGAGCGCGACTATGAGATTAACATCAGTTTCCCTGAGTTCACATGTTTGTGCCCGCGCTCAGGATATCCTGACTTTGCAACTATTAAGATAAATTATATACCTGACAAAAAGATTGTTGAACTTAAATCCCTTAAACTATATCTTAATTCTTTCCGTACCACCTATATCTCACATGAAGATGTAACAAATGTTATTTATACAGAGTTGGAAAAGAAACTGAGGCCCAAATTTCTTGAGGTAATTGGAGATTTCAATCCCAGGGGAAATGTGAAAACGATTGTGAGGGTCTGTTCAGATTCAAAAGTAAAAGTTGAAAAGGTATAGACATACTTTTATGCTCCTTTTGCATTCTCTATAAACAGCTTCATCTTTTTATGGTCTTTTTTACCCTTTCTTGACTCAACACCGCTGCTTACATCCACACCGTAAGGTCTCACACGTCTAACAGCATCGGCAATATTATCAGGCTTCAGGCCTCCTGCGAGGATAATCCTGCCAAACTGTTTAGCATAAATGGCAATATCCCAGTTGAAGATCTGACCAGTGCCACCAAGAATATCAGGTGTGAATGTATCAAGCAGGAATGCAGAAATCCTGTCTTTGTAATTATTAAGTGGGTCAAGACTTTTGAGGGATTTTACCCTTATTGCTTTGATACACCGTTTTGTAATATTGCACTTTTCCGGTGGTTCATCACCGTGAAACTGGACTACATCTATCTCTGTTATATCAATTGTCTTTTTGATGATTTCCGGTTTTTCATTGACAAAGACCCCGACAGTTGTAATAAAGGGCGGTAGTTTTTTTATTATTTCAGCTGCTTTTTGATGTGAAATACAACGAGGACTTTTATCAAAAAAAACAAAACCTAACGCATCAGCCCTAAAATCAACTGCGGCCATAGCATCATCTAGATTTGTTATGCCGCATATCTTGACTTTAACTTGCATATTCTAATTTTATCATACTTTCCCGATTAACTCGTCAATCTTTTTCCCTATATCCTTTGCCTCCATGAAGGCTGTACCTATCAGCATAGAATCAACACCAGCATATTCAAGCCTTTCAACATCTTCTCTTGTCTTTATCCCACTTTCGCTGATAACAATCTTGGTAGATGGGATCTCTTTTTTGAGTTCAAATGTTGTATTAATATCAACCTCTAATGTTTTCAGGTCTCTGTTGTTAATGCCAATTATACTACTATCTATTAAGAGCGCCATTTCGAGTTCCTTGGAATCATGTACTTCGAAAAGCACAGATAATCTGAGTTCATCTGCAAGGTGAAGATATTCGCTCGCCTGATTTTTATCGAGGATATTAGCAATTAAAAGGATGGCATCTGCCTCATTTGCCCTTGACTCATAAATCTGGTATTCATCAAATATGAAGTCTTTCCTTAATATAGGCTTTGTCAGAACTTTCCTGGCCTCAGATAAAATTTTAAGACTCCCCAGGAAAAAATCCTCCTCTGTAATTACGGAAACTGCATTAACTGCCTTTTCTTCATATATCCTGGCTATTAAGACATGGTCAAAGTTTTTTTTGATAATTCCTTTTGATGGCGAAGCCTTTTTTATCTCTGCAATCAGTTTGATTTTTTTATCCCTGGATCTTTTTATTGCGGTCTTAAAATCCCGCGGCTTTTCGATGTCCTCAATCCTTGATTTAATGTCTCTCGGTGATACGATAGTCTTAGCGTGTTCAAGCCGCTCTTTCTTCTTGGAAACTATCTCGTCCAAAATTCCCATGAGAGGATTTTATAGAAACAGTCTCATATTTTGCAAATTCTCTCCTGTTTTTTTGCTATAATTCCGAAATGGATGAGAAAGGACACATAGCCAAAGCTGCTGGCATTATGTCCATCGCTACCTTTATCAGCCGAATCCTCGGCTTTGTAAAGGATATGATAATTGCAAGGCTTTTTGGTGCAACAGGCATTGCAGATACATTCTTTGTTGCATTCAGGATTCCCAATCTTTTAAGAGAGCTTTTTGCAGAGGGGGCTATGTCTTCTGCATTTATCCCTGTTCTGACAGAATATCAAACGAAACAGGGGATAGAAGAGTCAAGGAGACTTGTCAGGATTACATTTACATTTATCATGATTTTTGTTGGATTAATCTGCATTGCGGGAATTATCTTTGCCCCTGCAATCATAACAGCAATAGCACCCGGATTTGTTGGTATGCCCGGAAAATTTTCTTTAACTGTCTTACTTACCAAGGTAATGTTCCCATTTCTATTATTTATCAGCCTTGCAGCCATTGTGATGGGAGCATTGAATACAAGGCGTATTTTTTTCATCCCCTCACTTGCACCAGCGATGCTGAACATCACGATCATTGTTGCAGTTCTGACGCTTACGACAACGATGGAACAACCAATTATTGCAGTTGCTATAGGTGTTGCAATAGGAGGTTTTATTCAGTTTGCCTTTCAACTCCCATCTTTCTTTAAGAGTGGATACAGCCTGACACCAGAATACGATTTTAGGCATACTGGGCTTAAAAAGATGTCTATACTTATTATGCCTGCAACAATGGGGATGGCTGTAGCACAGATAAATATATTTGTAAGTACGATCCTTGCTTCATATCTCCCTGAAGGGAGCATCACATATCTTTATTATTCTATGCGGCTTATACAATTTCCCATTGGGATATTCGGGGTTGCAATGGGGATGGCAATTCTTCCAACGCTGTCAGAACATGCAGTAAAAGGTGAGTTCGATAGGCTAATGGATGATTTTTCATTTGCATTGAGATTGCTATTTTTTATAACGATTCCGGCAATGGCAGGATTGATTGCATTAAGAGAACCGATTGTGAATATACTTTTTCAGAGAGGTAAATTTGATTATGCTGCAACAATAGGCACAGCTCAAGCACTGCTCTTCTACTCTTTCGGAATATGGGCAGTAGTTGGCGTGAGGGTTGTAACAGCAAGCTTTTATTCTATGCAGGATACTAAGACACCTGTGAAGGTTGCTGTAATCGCATTAGCAGCGAATGTTATTTTCAGCATAATACTTATGAAACCGCTTAAGCACAGCGGCCTTGCCCTTGCCAATGCCCTTGCCTCTGGTGTAAATTTTAGTCTTCTTTTTTTCTTTCTCAGGAGAAAGCTTAAGAAGGTTGATTCAAAGAGAATTTTTTGTTCCTTTGTAAAGACAATCTTTGCCTCAACTATTATGGGAGTCATTGGCTGGATGCTTCTTCATGGCGAACTTTGGCATATCCATGGCAGCACTCTTAATAAAGCCTTCTATCTGAGTGGAACCATTGCTATATGCGTTGTGACATATCTTTTGTTGAGTTATCTACTGAAAAGTGAAGAGGTCTCTTATGTAATCGAGATGGTTAAGCAGAAATTCAGGAAATAGGTTCGGCCGATTTATCCAAGCACCTTGAGAATACCCTGCGGTCAAGGTGCTTGGATTTATTCACAAACCATGTTTCTTTTTTAAGATTTCCACTATCCCCTTCAGCTCAAGGACCAGACCGCGTCTTATATTTTTATTATCAATCCTGCGAAAAAGGTCGAGGAGTCTTTTTTCTTCTTTATTCAGGCCATATTCACTGATCTCCTCAGCAACCATTTCAGACTCTTGACCCTCGAGAAGGCTACTGATTGGGATCCTTAAGGCTTCAGATAATTGCTGCAGACGATATACCGAAATATTATTGATACCTTTTTCATATTTCTGCAATTGCTGATAGGAGATTCCAATCCTTTCAGCAAGCGCCATCTGGGACATCTTGGCAGCAAGCCTGTACTTTTTTATTGTCTCACCGATATTCTTTCTGATATTCTTTCTGAATTGCTTTGCCATTTAGACCTTATATCTCAAAATCTTGAAACTATTCAATTTTGAATTTGTTAGGGGTGTAAAGTCTATCATCCTACAGTTGTAATTGGGAATTGACAAATTACAACCAATGGTTGTAATATTTTCTATGCCTGAATCTTTAGATAGAAAGGTCTTGATTGTTGATGACAAGGAATACATCAAGAAGTTTCTTTCAGATTTTTTTTCTCTTAATGGTCATGAGGTTATTACGGCCAGTAATGGTAAAGAGGCATTGGATATACTCAAAGATGGATATTGTAGCTTGTTGATTACAGACCTGAATATGCCAGAGATGGATGGAATCGAGTTGGTTGTTAAAATCAGGAATACTGATATTTCATTGCCAATCATCGGTATGAGTTTAGAAAATAAAGAAACCGAGTTTTTAAAGGCAGGGGCAGATTATTTTCTCTCAAAACCTTTTAGTATTTATCATTTAAAGTCTATATTGTATTCAATATTTGGCGAGTAACCCCCGCACCACAGGGTAAAGCTAATTACCTTGTTGATCTCTTGCTCTCTATCAAGTATATTTACTGGAATATAAAATTCTGGGAAAAAATTTCCCCTAACCCCTCTTTGCTGAAGATGGGGAATAACTGGAGAGATTTGCTAAAGAGGGGATTTTAAGGAATTATCCATAGAAAACTTTGTAGAGTCAAAATATGGAGATATTATGATTATTAAAAAACTTGTTGTTGGACCACTGGGGAATAACTGTTTCGTTATTGCAGATGAAAATACAAAAGAAGGTTTAGTTGTTGATCCAGGTGATGAGCCTGACAGAATCCTTGATCTCATTCATGAAAATAATTTTCAACTGAAATACATAGTCTGCACCCATGCCCATTTTGACCACGTAGCTGCTGTCCCTGAGATAAAAGAAGAAACGAAAGCTAAGATTGTTCTCCACATAGATGATCTTGATATATACAGGAGCACAAAGGATCAGGCTGCAGCATGGGGATATGAAGTTGATCCATTGCCAGAGCCGGATATGTTTGTTTCAGAAGGAGACGTCTTGGAGGTAGGAGATTTGAGATTTGAGATTCTCCATACCCCAGGGCATAGCCCCGGAGGAATTTGTCTTTACGGTGAAGGCATTCTAATTACAGGCGATACGCTATTTGCAGGCTCTGTGGGCAGGACAGATTTGTACGGAGGAGATATTAAGGAACTGAAAAGATCCTTTAAGCGATTAATGTCTTTGTCAGGCGATGTAAAGGTTCTTCCTGGGCATGGCCCTGAATCAACGATTGGTAAGGAAAAGACTGATAATTTCTTCTCCTGTATGATATAATTTTTTGATAATACATAATTTAAGAATTTATTGATTCAAGCATTTATTATCGTATTTCATCGAAAAATAGAGATATTTAGTATTAACTTCCAAAAAATGCAATTTTTGTACATATTTAAACACAATCTACGATAATTCCCTATTGACTATCTTTTTTAAAATGCTATATTTAAGTTATAATATATATATAAGATGAGTTTAAAAAGGTTACGAATGGCTTAAAATTATTCAAGTAGTTCTTTGATATAGTGAGGCTATACTACTTGGTATAGCCTCTTTTTTCTCTGCAATACCTTGGGGTTAAGGCGAGCTGAGGGAAGAACTTTAGCCCCGGAAGATCAAAACCCCAGGATAGGCGGAGACGCTCTTTGAAAACTAAAAAGTAGGCCCCGTTTACAGTTACAAATGAGAGTTTGATCCTGGCTCAGAACGAACGCTGGCGGCGTGCCTAACACATGCAAGTCTGACGGAGTCATTTTGAAGTAGCAATATGGAAAGATGACAAGGTATGGCAGGTAATTGGGGTGAAGTCGTAACAAGGTAGCCGTAGGGGAACCTGCGGCTGGATCACCTCCTTTCTAAGGAAAAATTTCAATGGGGTCTACTTTTTTAGTTTTAATAAAAGCAAAGGGATTTTCCCTTTGTAACCCAAATTCAGAATTTAGAAATATATAAGTTTGTATTTGGGGATTTAGTGGGGCTAAGTCCTACTAAGCTCTGTTCTTTGACAACAGAAGGGAAGAGATAAGGGTCAAGTTAGAAAGGGCTTATGGTGGATGCCATGGCATCAGAGGGCGAAGAAGGACGCGGCAGGCT
>PEUB01000087.1 GCA_002780895.1 Nitrospirae bacterium CG02_land_8_20_14_3_00_41_53 | reverse complement strand
TGACTCACATTAAATGTTACCGAAATAAATCCACAATGCTTCGTTGACTCATAATTGATGTTACCGAATAATATACCCCTTAAAAGGGGGTTATATTATGAGTCCCGGAGCAAGAATGGAATGTCTCGAGAGCATTTATCTACGTTATAAAATAGCTGATAAAAAAGAAAAGACGCTAATCTTAAACGAGTTCTGCGCAACCTGCGGCTACCACCGTAAACACGCTATAAGGCTACTCAATAACTTCAAGCGCTTCACGAAGCCTAAATCTAAAAGACGGGGCATGCCTTCGATATATAATAAACCGTCTATCACAGGGCCTCTAAAGCGCATGTGGCTTACGGCGAATCTGCCATGCTCCAAAAGGCTGAAGGTAATAATACGCTTGTGGATGCCGGGCTACGCGAAAGAATACGGCGCCCTGCCGCTTAATGTCATAAAAGCTCTTTACAAGATATCTCCTCCTACTATCGATAGAATATTAAAGCCGTTAAGAGCAAAATATAAATCAAGAGGCCGATGTACCACAAAGCCCGGTACATTACTCCGTAAGCAGATACCAATCAAAACCAACCAATGGGACGAATTTAAACCAGGATTCGTAGAGGCTGATACGGTTGCCCACTGCGGAGACTCGATTGAAGGCGACTACGCGAATACTGTAGACCTCGTCGATATAGCCACAGGCTGGACAGAACAAGGAGCGGCTTGGGGCAAGGGCGAGATAGGTGTGCTAGCCGCTCTTAAAGATATGGAATCGCGTATTCCATTCCCCATACTTGGCTTTGACGCTGATAACGGCGGAGAGTTCATCAATTATCACCTGATGCGCCATTTTGCCGATAGGGTCAAGCCTGTTCAATTTACTCGTTCAAGGCCATATCATAAGGACGATAATGCCCATGTTGAACAGAAGAACTGGACTCACGTTCGTCAATGGTTCGGCTACTACAGGCTCGATAAGCGAAAGATTGTTAACATGATGAACGAGTTCTACAAAACTGAATGGAGACTGTATCATAACTTCTTCCAGCCGTCCATGAAGCTCATAGAGAAAAAAGTTATTGCCTCAAAGGTATTCAAGCGCTATGATAAGCCCAAGACGCCTTATGAGAGGATTCTGGAATCAAAGCATGTTGATCCATCCGTGAAGCGGTCTCTCAAAGAACAGTTCGAAAGCTTAAATCCTTTCCAACTAAAAAAAGGTATTGAAGCTAAGATGAAACGAATATTTGATTATTTGAATAGATGAGTTATCCACAATACTATACTTATTCACAAAGAGAAAAAGCCGGTCAAAAAGAGAAAGTTACTACTACTAAGAGTCAACTAAGCTACGGTAACATTTATCTATGAGTCATTAGG
>PEUB01000072.1:1050-7413 GCA_002780895.1 Nitrospirae bacterium CG02_land_8_20_14_3_00_41_53 | reverse complement strand
GGTTGTGCGAACCATTCATCTGGCTGCTTAAACCCTGTTACATTCATCGTATGGCAATACACACACATGTCTGGAGTACGACCCTCATGGCTCTTAAACGACAACCCCCCGCGCTCCTTGTCGAAAAAGTCATGGCAAGTGGTACACGCCTTTTAACTACTTGGTTGATATCTTTCTCTAAAACAAGCGACCATGGTTTTCTTGACACCTAACCAGTTATTTATTACTCTTCTCATATGCCCGCAATGAGCAGATAACGGCTAAGGCTTTGCGCCGTGCCGACCGCATCAGCTATCTTAATCTCGATAATAAAGCGGGCGGCATGGAGCGACCTCAGATCTTAATCCAAATAATTGGAGCGCCGTAAAGCCTGTTGTTATGTGGAGTGGGGTGCGTGCTTTTCTTCTTTTTTAAGCAAAAACAGCTACGGGAACTGAGCGATTGACTGTAAGATTCTTCTTGTGAAGTTTTATGCGCTCAATTTCATGCAATGTCTCTGCCTCAAGATAACTTTCTCCACAGTGTGGACAGGTAACAACAGGGACATTTTCTATGACCAAGATGTCCTTGCCTTTACCATAGGTTCTTGCAATCCTGCGGATACGCGCACCTTTTTTCCCACAATTATCACAAATCATTTCTTTCCTTGTTTCCATAAACATATTATGGCACATATACTGTAATAATAACCAACTTGCCTGTCGGACTTATTTTGGCAACAACCTCAACTTCACTACCAGTAAGCGATTCACCATTTATACGATATTTCCACTCTGCAGTGTTCTTGTCTTTCTGTCGTTCCAGAATCTTTCCGGTAAAAATACATCGTTCAACATCAAAGACTGTCAAGCCGTCATCATCCATTTCTTCTTCAGCATGAATCGGCACGATGTATTCCCGCTTGCGAATCTTGTCTCGGGCAGCGTCATAGGGTCAAGTCTTGAAATATCAGTTTTTTTATTCTAACTGTTGAACACATATTTATTCTTCCCCGCCCTTGAAAGAAACAGTAAAGCAGCAATCGCCAAGAAGTGATAAAATAACAACAACATCATGAGATATGAATATATTTCTGCTTATCAAATTTTCGGGCTAAATCAGGACCCTGCAATAGGTGATGTAGAGGTCTATAGGTCTGATGATCATCTTATCAGGGCGATTCTCACTTCCGACGTGAATGCTCATTGCTATGTTGTAGACAGAGGTAGGGCTATTGGACTATTCATGTTGAGAGGATTTGCAGGCCAAGGTGCACAAGAAGACTTCGCCGCCGCTCTTGAAAAAGAGATAAAGGCGATTCAAGAACAGAGGATTAAAGAAACCGGCACTTCCGTGATTTTATTAATCCGCATTACTGGAGAAATAGACGTAACCCTTAGCAGACCAATGAGAACAGTCAATGACTTCACTTTCGGCATTGACCTTATAGACAAAGAACCTTTAACGGCTAAATATCAGAATACCATCAGCTCAATATTCAGTTCAGTCAGCTTATCTACAGATCCTCCAACTGATGTAAGAATGCTCCTTGATAATGTTTACCTCATAGATGATACTGATAAGTGTATTTACTCAGTGTCCTTTTCCATGTCCGCAGAGGGATATACCTCAAGGAAGGTCTCTGATAAAATTATCGAATCGATTTCATCACGGGTAAAAGACCTATTGAGAATCAAAGATCCAGCAGGGTAACAAGGCTTCTGTTGATGACTTCTAACAAGAGGAACGACAGGTTACAGTCATTCTTATCAGGCTGGAGCGCGTTAGAGATTTTTATCAATAAAACATTCACTGTCTACGAGGAGGAATTTATGAAGCGAGTTATACGGGATGATGCCCCGGCTGGCACTACAAGATACATTGACAGAATCAGAGAGGTAATGGAGGGAAAACACCGCTTACTTGACAAGTTCATCGTAATAGCAGCCTGCTTGGGCGGCGATACTATAGAAGCCGATATCGACCTTTTCAAAAAACTCAAGGATACTCGTGATGACTTTTTTCACAAACAAGATATTGCCGAGAACAATCTACCGACCGCCGAACTCCGCTCTTTACTCAATCGATATTTACGGGCTCACATAGCTTTTACCAACTCATAAGGAAGATAGGTTCGCCGCACCTCCCCCGCCCTCGCACTTTCCTCCCTTCGGCTAATCTGGCGAGCCACAAGCTTTATTTTTATACCTTCCTCTCCCGAAAGCTTTCGGGATCGTCAGGGTCGAAAGAGGATCCTGCGGGGACAGGTCTTGAAATATAAGTTCTAAGGAAATCCAGCGGGCCAGGCAATTTTTTTGACTTCCATTTTTCCACCATCAAATGGTGTCACCCTTGAAATAGAATATTTTGCAATCAAAGTGCAGGAACTCGGAAGTATGCTTTTAAGCGGCCAACTTGTTCGCCTTAACGTGCAGCTTTATGCGCTCATGCGACTGAAGGATCTTGATAATCTCCAGAATATTTTCAGCCCGTGGGTTGCCGCGAGGTCCGAGCATGCGGTGAATGCTCTTACTTGATTTGCTGAGTTTTCCAGCAAGACCCTGAAACGTAATGGTTGCGTTTATGTAATCGCGGAGAATTGCTTTACCTGCTTCAAGGTCACCAGAGAGCAATTCGTTAACAGCTTCTGTTAACATATGTCTGCGAAATTTGGCGTCATGCTCTGCCCGACTGTGAATTGTTTTGCGAAAATTTTTTGTAATAGGCATAGAACTCCCCCTCATTTTTTCTGTTTCTTTTCGCTCTTATATTGTGCCCAAAGCATTTGGGCTTCCCTGATATCCTTTCCCTGCATCTTCTTTTTTCCGCCTTCGAGAAGGATGACCAGTTCATCTCCGTCCTGCCCGAAATAAATCCGAAGACCGGGGCCAAAGTCAATTTTGTATTCTGAAACGCTTTCTCCAACGGATTTCACATTTGAAAAATTTCCCTGTTCAAGCCTGTATAAAGCGGTTGTTACTTTAGCTGCTGCATGGGCATCAAGACCGTGAAACCAATTGCCGAAAACAGATGAACCCTCCTTCAAATATTCAACAACTTTCTTTTTGCCCATATTCAATAATGGTAACTTATTTGTTACTATTAGTCAATTAGAAAAGCAAGAGGTGTCAAGGCAAGAAGATGATTTAAAAAAATTCAGATTACTCCCCTATCCTGTGCAGCTTCATGAAGTTTGTTTTTCCCATGGTTGATAAAGGAGAACTTGAGGTGATTACGATACTGTCGCCTTTTTTTACAACGTGTTCTTCCAGAAGAGATTTTTCTATCCCTGTTACCATCTCATCGGTTGTTGCCGGCAGTTTCATAATCTTTGGTGTAACCCCCCAGTAAAGACATACCCTGTTTTTTATTCTCTCATCAGGGGTCAAAGCAATGATAGGCACCTTCGGCCTAAACTTTGATAAAAGCCTGGCTGTAAAACCTGACTGTGTAAAGGCAACAATTGCCTCTGACTTGATATCCTCTGCAGCCCTGCATGCTGCATTTGCAGTGGCCTCTGAAAATGTGTTCCCACGAATATAAGAAGATTCACCCCCTTTTGCAGACTCTGTGTATCTTATAATCCTGTCCATCATCCTTACTGCTTCGACAGGATACTTTCCAGTAGCTGTTTCAGCAGAAAGCATCAGCGCGTCTGTGCCATCAATTACTGCATTGGCAACATCTGTAGTCTCAGCCCTTGTCGGCCTCAAGTGTTCGGTCATGGACTCAAGCATTTGTGTTGCAGTGATTACAATCTTTCCCTTTTTATTTGCCTTATCAATCAATCCCTTTTGTATTAACGGAACCTCCTCGGCCGGCATCTCAACACCAAGGTCACCCCTTGCTACCATTATCCCATCAGCCTCAGACAGGATTTCCTCAATATTACAAAGTGCCTCTGATTTTTCTATCTTCGCAATAATGGGTATCTGCTGTTTCCTGTCTTTAAGCCATTCTTTAACCTTTCTGATATCACTTGCATCCCGTACAAAGGATATGGCTACATAATCAACGCCTATATTTATTCCAAATAAAAGATCTTTTTTATCCTTTTCCGTAAATGATCTGGCGGATGTCTTTATACCGGGGAGATTGACGCCTTTTCTGTCTCTTAATATTCCACCTTCAACCACCTTTGTTCTTATGGCATTTCTAGCTCTACCGAGAACAGATAGCTGTATAAGACCATCATCAAGGAGAATTCTATCACCCCTTTTAGCGTCCTTGAGAAGAGCAGGGTAAGAGATAAATATCTGTTTTTGATTCCCAATCCCCTC
Organism: Nitrospirae bacterium CG02_land_8_20_14_3_00_41_53; assembly: GCA_002780895.1. Taxonomy (GTDB): domain Bacteria; phylum Nitrospirota; class Thermodesulfovibrionia; order Thermodesulfovibrionales; family SM23-35; genus 0-14-3-00-41-53. Next base: position 3,154 of record PEUB01000072.1, on the reverse strand, counting down.
TCCTGGTATTAAGAGGAGTTTGCTGCCTTTTTTTAATTCGACTTCACCGCCCTCGATAAGTCCAACCCTGATCTTTATGCCCTGAAGATCCTGGAGTATTGCTACAGGTCTGATATATTTTCTTGAAATATCCCGAATAAATTCTATCACCTTTTTGTGAGTATCATGGTCGCCATGGGAAAAATTTAACCTTGCAATATCCATCCCGTTTTTTATCAGCGAGAAAATGACCTCTTTTCTAGCCGATGCTGGTCCGATTGTACAGACTATCTTTGCCTTTCTATTATCCACCCGAAAATCCTTTCAAATCCCCCCTCACCCCCCTTTTCTAAAGGGGGGCGTGGGGGGATTACTTATCTTCTTTCTTGAATGTTATATGCCTCTCCCATCCCTCACCTCTTTGTGTGAAATCAGACCTGTAATGAGCACCTACACTCCCCTTCCTCAAACCGGCTGCCTCTGTGATTAATTTTCCTACTGTGAGTATATTTTTGAGTTCAAGTTCACGCCTGGCTACAAAGTTCTTATCCAGGATAAACGACCACCTTTCAAGTTTTTCTCTTGCTTCACTGAGAGACACTTCGCATCTGATTATCCCGACCCTTTCCCACATCAATTTCCTTAATGCATGCCTTATCTCTTCACAGACTGGTATTGGTAATGAATGAGTATTGTGTGACAGGGAATGAGTTGTTAGTTCCATACTGCTCAATTCTAATCGTTTATTGCTAATTGGGGAATTTAAGGCTGCCCTGCCCGCCCTCGCACCAAAAACAAGGCCTTCGAGAAGACTGTTTGACGCAAGTCTATTTGCACCATGCACTCCTGTGCATGCGACCTCACCTGCTGCATACAGCCCTTTGATATTTGTTACACCGTCCGTGTCTGTCTTTACCCCACCCATAATATAATGGGCTGCCGGTGATACAGGGATTAAATCCTTTATTATATTTACATCATACTGTAGACATGTAGAGTAAATTCTTGGAAACCTATTTTTAATAAACTCTCCATCCAGATGGGTAAGATCTAAGTAAACATAGTTACTCTTTGTCCTTACCATCTCTGATATGATTGCCCTTGAAACTACATCTCTGGGCCCGAGCTCTGCATCAGAATGATAGTTCTTCATGAATAGTTCTTTATTAATATTCCTCAAAACCGCCCCTTCACCCCTCATTGCTTCACTTAATAAAAACTGAGGGGCAGACGGAGCAAAGAGGGCAGTAGGGTGAAACTGGATAAATTCCATATCCTCAAGGACGGCGCCAGCCCTGTATGCAATGGCCATTCCGTCTCCTGTCGCCACAACAGGGTTTGTTGTTCTTGAAAAAATCTGTCCAGCACCTCCTGTAGCGAGTATCGTCGCTTTTGCAAAGAGTGCTATTAACTCTCTTCCCTTCAATATATATGCCCCATGACATTCTCCGCCTTTTATAATCAGGTCTTTAGCAAGGGCAAAAGGATATTTTTTGACTGACTGAAATGTGCGTACCTTGTTTAGAAGTACCCTCTCAAGTTCTTTACCTGTCGAATCTCCATGAGCATGAAGTATCCTCTTCCTTGAATGAGCTGCCTCCATTGTGAAATCCAGTTTTGTTCCTTCTCTGTCAAACTCGGCACCCCATGATATAAGTTGAAGTATCCTTTTAGGCCCTTCTTCAACAAGTATCTTTACTGCATCTTCTCTGCAAAGGCCATCACCTGCCTTCAATGTATCTTCAAAATGGATTCCTACCTCATCCTCATCACTCAAGGCAACAGCAATCCCACCCTGTGCATATCCGGTACTGCTTTCAGCAGGTCTGTCCTTTGTAACTACAAGGATGTTGCCATGGGGTGCAAGTTCTATCGCAGCCCTGAGACCGGCAATACCACTACCTATGATAAGAAAATCCACTATTTCTTTTTCCATATAGGAAGGATAAAGGATGCAGTTATATAAATCAAGCATCCCTTTTTATACCTCTTGCACAGACTCCCGGGCTTATCACTGCCTAACTGCCCTCCCCTTTCACCTGTCAAGCCATATAAAAAGGTAACTATGTGAAGTATTGATGAGACATTTAAAATGTAACCAAGAGATTACGCTTTTTTCTTCTCC
>PEUB01000072.1:632-1008 GCA_002780895.1 Nitrospirae bacterium CG02_land_8_20_14_3_00_41_53 | reverse complement strand
CCAAATCAAAGGGATTTAAAGTCTTATACAGCTTTTCAAGTTCAGCTATCTTTACCTGGTCACCTTGCTTTGAGGCTATAACGCGTTCAAATGGTGTCATTGGCTTATCATAAACCCTTTTGAGCTTGGAACCGACATGTTCTTTTCTGAGCAACTTCATGGAAGGCATAAATAAGTTCATAAAAAGCCGCAGTTCGTTTTTGTAGAGATTATTCATGGCATCTACCGCCTCCCGCGTGTCATAACGATCCCATCCCATAAGCTTTCTCACATGAGTCCAGTTTTTTTGCTCAATATGGGCATTATCGTCTTTCTTGTAAGGCCGTCCGCGGAAAGGCTGTATCTTGTTTGTTTTACAGTAACGCCATAAATGCCA
>PEUB01000072.1:455-617 GCA_002780895.1 Nitrospirae bacterium CG02_land_8_20_14_3_00_41_53 | reverse complement strand
CCAGTTGATAAACTCAGAGCCGTTGTCGGAATCAAGCCCCTTTACGGTAAAGGGTATCGCCTGAGCCATTTCATCAAGACCATCAACCACCCAATCTTCTCCTTTTCCCAATACTGCCCGACTCTCCACCCATGTATGGAGAATATCTGTTTGATTCACTGT
>PEUB01000072.1:0-424 GCA_002780895.1 Nitrospirae bacterium CG02_land_8_20_14_3_00_41_53 | reverse complement strand
GCAGCGTCCCCGGCTTTGTGCGGCCATAAATTCGCCTGCCAACCTGAGCCTTCCTGTCTTTGAGCCTGCGGTCTATCTGCCTGGCGCTGATCGAAATCAATTGTTTCTCCAGTGTCTGGTTTAAATGAAATCGCTTTTGTATCCACGGCAGCCACAATACTATCGTTGCCTTCAGTCTTCCTGAACATGGATATCCCGCTGCTTCCCATACAGCCGTCAATATTGATATTACCTGTGACCCATATATGTTTTTCCTCCGGCGTCTTCGCTTGGAAGAATCTTTTCCAGGGGGCGGTCCGTTCAGTTTTCGGATGGCATATTTCCTGTTGTATCCTGCATTGGCACAGAATTCGTTTAATATTATATGCTTGAGATCTTTTGATACCCTGCGGTATCGCTCGTATATCGCTTTGAAATACTCCCT
>PEUB01000028.1 GCA_002780895.1 Nitrospirae bacterium CG02_land_8_20_14_3_00_41_53 | reverse complement strand
CTTGAAAAGATTCTCATAGGCAATATCATCTCAATGTCAAAGAGTCTCGGCTATACTGTTCCTGAACCAATAAAAGTAAATATTGAGAAAATCAAAGAAATCCCGACAAAGCTTAAAGGCACCCCAATGCTCGGCTTCCTCGGCACGTTCTCGGTGAATTTTGAAATCCCGGACTACTGGGGCATTGGGAAGTCGGTGTCGAGGGGGTTTGGGACGATAAAAAGTTGGAGAGTTAAGAGTTAATGGAGTTCATAGAGTTAAGAAAGTTCGTGGAGTTTGAGGAGGCTAAAAATGGCTCAGATAGAGAGATTTGAAGACATATTGGCTTGGCAAAAGGCGAGAGAGTTAGTCGCGGCAATATACGAAATAAGTAGCGATGGACGATTTGCCAAAGACTTTGGTTTACGTGATCAAATCAGACGGGCTGCTGTATCAATTATGCTGAATATAGCAGAAGGCTTCGCGAGAAAATCGAACCGTGAGTTTTTTCAGTTTCTGGTTATAGCTCACGGTTCTGCAGCAGAAGTTCAAGCTGCACTCTATGTGGCTCTTGATCAGAAATATATTAGTCAGGAACACTTTGAAAACCTTTACAAAATGGCAGATGAAACATCAAAGACGATTATGGGATTTGCTAACTATCTAAAAAAGAGTTTGTAGAGATCGTAAAGTTTATGGAGTCAATGGAGTTCGTGGAATAATGAACTCCTTAAAACTCTACAGACTCTAAAAACTCTATGAACTCTATAACTTAAAAATTATGCAGCTTGTTATAAACACATATGGTTCATACCTTAGGAAAAACGGGGACTGTTTCCTTATAAAGAACGAGGATAAGGTCTATGAGATTTCCGTCAAGAAGGTTGACAGCATTATGATTACTACCAGCGCCTATCTCTCAACTGACGCATTAAAACTTGCTATTGAAAATAATATTGGTGTGATTTTCCTTGACGAATTCGGGGACCCTTATGGAAGGGTCTGGCACTCAAAGCTTGGTAGCACTGTATTGATAAGGAGAAAACAGCTTGAGATAAGTGCAGTAAATGAAGGACTTGAACTCGCAAAGGGATGGATCGTCAAGAAGATTGAGAACCAGATGGATTTCCTGGATAGGCTTAAGAGACCGAGGGAGGATAAGGCCGAGAAGCTTGAGGAGTCTCTGAGGAGACTTGAAGATATGACACAACGGATTGCTGCCTTGACAGGAACAATTGACGAAAGACGCGGCACAATTATGGCTTTTGAGGGCGCAGCCGGCAAGGTTTATTTTGATGCATTAAACTATATCATGCCTGAAAGGTTTAAGTTTGACGGCAGAAGCAGAAGCCCTGCAAAAGATGAATTCAATGCGTTGTTGAATTATGGATATGGGGTACTTTATTCCCTTGTTGAGAAGGCGTGTATTATAGCAGGACTTGATCCGTATATCGGGTTTCTACATACAGATAACTACAATAAAAAATCTCTTGTTTTTGACCTTATAGAAATGTTCAGGATATTTGCTGAAGAGACTGTCGTTTATCTTTTCAGCGGCAGGAAAGTGAAGGTTGAGCATTTTGACGAAGTCAAAGGCGGGTTTACATTAAATAAAGACGGCAAAGCTCTCTTGATTGAAGCACTAAATAAGACATTTGATGAAACGATCCGATACAAAGGCAGGAATATTCAAAAGAGGAATGTTGTTCAGTTTGAATGCCATTCCATTGCAAACGGTTTGTTGAAAGTGAAAGTGAAAGT
>PEUB01000097.1:9884-19244 GCA_002780895.1 Nitrospirae bacterium CG02_land_8_20_14_3_00_41_53 | reverse complement strand
TCATACTCAATTCTTAACGGTCTCGCCATGAAATATATTATGCATACCTAAGACACAAAGAGCAAGATTAAAGACCTGACCCCTATTTTTTTCTTTCCCTAACCCTCCCCCCTTGAGGGGGAGGGGTGGGTGGGGGGTAACTTGATTTTATGCGTTTGTATTACTTAGGTTCATAGGGGCAAAGGCACAGAGGCACAAAGTTGTCTTGCCTATCTGTCTGTGCGTTGCACGCAGACAGGTTTGCTGCTTAACTTCCTGATTAAACTGCTAAGCATTCGTTCTATCTCTCGGCTTAATTCATATTCCGCGCGCGTCACCTTCAAAAACGTCAAAGACAGTATCTTCAAGTCAAAAAAAACGACCTGTGATTCACATTTTAGAATCCCATTGCCTTCCCAAGATTCTTTTGTACCTTTTGGAAGTCTTGCTGCAATAGAGTTCCTAACTTGTGAATTATCATGTTATCTTTTATTGTTCGTATAATTCCTGTAACCAAAGACGGGTAGATAAGTCCTACCTCTTTCCATTTATCTATCTTGGTATCACCGAATAGCACCCTTTTTATATTCCCTGTGATAGCCACAACGATTACCTCTTGTCGGCCCTTGTGATAATTATCACTACTTATTATTAAGGCAGGTCTTTTCTTAGATCCGGTTCCTTCGGAAAAGCCAAAATCAACGAGAACTATATCTCCCCGTTTATATTTTGTCGTATGCGGCATCCTTTTCGTTATCCCATAATTCCTTTAAGACAGGATCTTGATTTAGATTCATAGTTAAAGCTGATAATCCTCTCTCTTCAGCTTCCTGGCGTAAACGCTCCCGCACACTTTCAACGACATATTCCCGGATTGTTTCGCCATGAAGAGCCGCATAGGCCTTTATTCGTCTATGTTCTTCAGGAAGTACATCAATACTTAATCTTTCTCGTGTCATCTTTGCTTTTGCCATATTTATCACCTCTTAATGTAAATATACACTATTTCAGTAAATGTGTCAAGGCACAAATATACTGCCATACGATTTTTTTTGAGACGATTTTTTAATGCTGGACGCCTTCTTTTCTAATAACCTTTAGCACAGTCAAAAGGATAGTATAAAGGTCAAAGGCAAAAGAGCGGTGGTTAAGATAATATTCATCAAATTCAACCTTAACTGGAATGGGGAGTTCATCCCTGCCATTAATCTGCGCCCACCCGGTAAGGCCAGGAGTGAGGACATGGACACCTTTTTGCGTCCTTAATGCAATAAGATCATCCTGGTTAAACAAAGCAGGCCGCGGCCCCACAAAACTCATATCACCCTTTAATATGCAGATAAGTTGAGGCAACTCATCAAGACTCGATTTGCGCAGAAACTTCCCAATCGGTGTCAAGAATCGATCAGGATTTGTGAGAAGATGCGTAGCCACTGCCGGGGTATCGATCTTCATTGTACGGAACTTAGGCATCCTGAAAATAGTATTGTTCTTCCCCACTCTATCAGACCAATACAACACTGGCCCTCTGGATGTCAGCTTTACCATGAGCGCAACAAATAGTATCGGTACACTGAAAATAACAAGCAAAAATATAGACATTATAAAATCGAATAATCTTTTCATAATTATAAAAACCTGCCTCTCGCCCGTTCGCCTGCTCACTCAAGACGCTAAGACGCAAAGGTTTAAACCTTATATAAAGCTCTTTATTTATTACCCCTCTTAGCGCCTCTGCGGCTTTGCGTGAGCATGCTTTTTTTAAACCATCCCGCTGTTTCCTTAAGTCCTTCCTTCATTGTATACGGCGGTTTCCAATTAACTCACGACGGACATTTGAACCGTCTACGACAAAGGACTAATTGTATTTATTCTCACCTTCTTAACTTCTCACCCTCTGCTCTTACTCCAGCACCTTCTTTTTCCTTTCAGCGACTGGAGCCTCAAGCTGGGGTGTCTGGTTAAAGCCGTTAAACTTCAAAGATGCCCGTAATCTCTTGAGCAGCTCTGCCCTGGTTATACTGCCCTGTATCTCCCTTAAGTGTTTGCATAAATAATATGTAAATGCCCCATTGTATGAGCCGTGTATATATGCATCTGCTGATGTCTGATTATCCCTGCATCCTGAAAAAAGTACATGATTAATGGGATTACTATTTCCTTTAAGTATCCTTTTTACCTCTAAATCATCATCTACCCTGCAGGCTATGTCAATTGGCGGGGCGAGGAAACGGGGCTTGAATGACATCTCCGAAGGCAAGGTATTTATGGCAAATGCCTCCCTCGTGCCTGTCCCTGAATGGCATGAATCAAGCAAGACCTCAAGGTTTGCACCCTTCGGGATGCTGCTGAATATCTCCCTCAACTCATCATCCGTTATAAAAACACCGTCCCACTCCATATCATGGGGACAGATAATCTCATCCATATGGTCTTTAAGCTCATCTCCATCCCTGTCCCTTACCTGTGAGCCATGCCCTGAAAAATGAAACAAAAGCCTGTCTCCTGCCTTTGCCTTGTTCACAAGCCACTTGAGCCTTGTAATTATATTCTTCTTCGTTGCCCTCTCATCCACAAGCGCCCTTATCTCCTTAACCGCAAAGCCAAAAAACTTCAGAAGCACATCTCTTACATTCGTAACATCATTCACACAACCGCTCAAGTCAACCCCTGGAATCTTATACTTGTTAATCCCAACTAATAATGCCTTATTTGCCATAATAATCTCCTTGATTTGATGATATTTGTTTTCAAGATGTTCAGAAAATAGAACCGCCAGGCTGTCCCATTTTCAACTAACGAGAAAAACCTTCATTTATGAGATGTTAGTTTCTTCAGAACACCATAGATATGACTCATTACACCTTCTAATGTTACTTCTTTTGAAGAAAAAACACCATCCATTTCATGCCTATGATGGGGGAATGTATCAATCTCCATCCAGTGCATAGCGTTGTCCCAACGGGTTATTAAATTGCCGTTTTTGTCCTGCCAGTGAAATGAGTATTTTCGCCCTGTTGGGAAGAAATAGTCTCTTACTATAAGTTGAGAGCCATCTATGAAAATAAGTTTAGCCTTAAAGCGGTAAGATGTCGGTTCGCTATCCCATGCAACTATCTCATGCCTTTTTATGATGGCTTTGTATTTTTCAAGTATGTCCTTCATTCATTATTTCAGTTCTTGTGCCTTTTTTTGCCAGTATCGCACATTTTCAACTGCAAATTCCCAATCCATTAAATCATCTTCCCATTCAAAATTTTCTTCATTCTTCATCTTTTTAATTTTCTGTTTGAATTCTCTAAGGGTACAGCCGTATTTTTTTTCGAAAAATATGTTTTCTGCCTCGCATTTTTGAATCTTGCCATAAACAAGGTTTAATGCATAATTTTTAAGGAGACCTGCTGGCGAGATCTCCATCTCACGATAAATATTCTTTAGTTTATCTGGAATTTCAAATCGTTCCCTTTTCTCTCTTATGTATGTAGTCATCTAAACCTCCTTATCCTTGCAATATTATAGCATAATGCTATACGCAGCAATTCACGGATGGACTAAAATGTATTTTATAGGTTTAACTAGTAATTTACGGTGAAATCGCAAAGGCTTGAGATTGCTTCACTTTGTTCGCAGGGCGCAAGCCATTTAAGCCGGCTTCCGGCAAGCTCATGCTCCGTGTTTCTCCTGAAACCCACGCCAAGGCTCTTACTGTAGCAAAAGCTTTAGGGAAAAGCCTGAACCAATGGGCTGCAGAGGTGCTTGACAAGGCTGCTCACATCCATTGACCTGCTCCTGGGTGGCAAGTTTGTTTCGGAATCGGTGGGATGATGTGTTTTAAAAAGCAGCCTGTTCATTTCCGTTACTGTATCTTCTCTCTTCTATCTGTGATAGATTTGAGTCAACGAACTTTATTCTTCCGTCTTGTATGCTGCGGGGGTGTTACCGGTGATGCCAAATTTTCCAACCCGCATACCAGGGTAAAAATGGGTCCATCGTCCTCTCTCTTTATCAAAACAGGGTAAAATCTTGATAAGGAAGGATTGAAAAGGGAATTGATGTGCCAGAGCGTCATGGGTCACAAGGCTGATTCTATGTCAAGATTCAAGACTTGACCCCAAGATCCGTCCCCGTTAGTCAGTCTTACTTTTCCCCACACGATTTCTGCCATACTCTATAGTATCATACTCTATGGTATGGATTGTGAAACATGTTATACAACCCTTTATCTTGTGCTTGCATTCAAAACCGTTATACCAACAATTTTATCATTATCTTTTCTAATCAAGATATCATCATCAGTTTCAATTGTTTTTGTAGCCCTTTGAGGTTTCTGAAAACTTATGTACAAGACATCTGCCTCCCTGTCATAATCTATCCACATATAATCAAGCGGAAGTTTTACAATATCAGATACAACAGCCATACAACCCTTAATAAAGGTTTCTGTCTTCAATTGCGTTGCCATATTATTTCTCCTTTCGGTTTCTTATCTAAAAAATAAGCGGTAATTACAAAACCATCCTTTTTAGAAACTTCTCTATAAACAGCTACCAGCCATCTGTCTTTCCCAAAATTCTTTGTTGCTTTTAATGTTCCTTTATTGCCTCTGATTACAAGATCTGGATTCTCAATCGTTTCAAGAACATCATAGTAATAACTTGCCATATCATCATGGTTTTCAGTTATATGATACCATCTCTCATAACTTAAACGAACAGATACGTCATTCTTTGAATATGCGATATCCATAGGTTAAATTTCCTTCGTTCAACTACAATAACAACCTCCACTAACCTCCTCATGCCCCTCTGTCCAATCCCTGAAATCAGGATAGTGTTGTTTAAAAACATTAGTCAGTCTTACTTTTCCCCACACGATTTCTGCCATACTCTATGGTATGGATTGTGAAACATGAAATCAATAATTAAGTATGGTGTCCCCTGAATTCGCCGCTTAATAGCTATCTTGGATTTTTATATAAATCATCATGGTCCAACACACGTAAAAGAAAAATAGTATCCGACCAATCAGGATTTCCAGCAGGCAATAACTTACAAGGATCGAAAGAAAGCCTATACCTTCTGTCAATCCTAACAGACCATGCTGTTGGATCGTTGACAATCCTTTCAAGGTGTAGACCGGGATGCAGGGGATTAGTCTCCAGTTGGTTTAATGTTTTTGCGATATTTTTCCTTAAAACAACATTAGAACGAACCTTTTCAATATCTTCAAGAAACTTCTTGCTCGGAATTAGTTTGGGCATTTTTCATATCCTTGACAATCCAGTCAGGCAATTTCCCCCTTCCACTCTTGCGGGCCTCTCGTAGTTTTGCAAGCCCTCCTTTACTAAGCTGGATATTCGGATAAATCGAAACAGGATGAAGTACAATGGTTCCTCCTTTCTCGATTGTCAGATTTAAGTATGAACCGCTTTCCAGTCCAAGCTCTTTTCTGAGCGCTGTTGGCAAGTTAATGCTTCCACGCTTATCTACCGTAATAAGCATATCATTCTCCTTTACTATCAAAACTAAAAGTATTTATGGAATTTGGGGTCAAACCTACATTGTACATTTAACCGTTCTCCACCACTTCATCCCATATCCTCACCCTCTCCTCCATCGGAACCCATATCTCCTCCAGCCTGCGGCTATCGGCAGCAGCAAGCAAGCGCATCCAATTAAAGCTAAAGAGGATAAATGTCAAGAAAAATACGGGAAGTGTCCCGTACTATTGCGAACTCCAATGTCCGATGTCAAGGGCTGACCCTTTTCGGCATGACTTTTAGCTATCTCATAGCCCCATCTATTAAACTCTTCATCGCCTTCTAATTGCATCACTACTACTGCATTATTGGGTATACTATCAGCAAATTCAGGATGTTCTCGGATATATCTGTTGAACTCCTTTATTAACTCGGTATTTTTTCTTTCCATAATATTCATGGAAGGTCTCCTTCTAAATAACGGATAACCTCCTTCCAGTTCCCTTCATACTTAACCTCTAATTGAACCGTAAATTTTACTATCTTACCTCTTATTGTCTTACGATCGTGCCTCTTCCTGGCATCTTCACTATAGGGAATTATATACTCTTTTTCTGCCACAGTAAACCCAGTAACCGAATAAACTTAACAAGCCCGATGGACTCAATAAACCATGTGAACCCGATGAACCTTACAAACTCAGCAAACTTCTCACACCTGGATAATTTCAAGGATGATCATGAACCACGCGTAAGCTTGCCAGCCTGCCCTCTTATATTCTCCAGGAGATTTTGATAGCTTAGCCCTTACGGGATTCAAATGAATATATCTGCTCAATTCAAGAAGTAATTCTCCTTATCTACAATAATGGACTTGTACCTTCCCTGAAATAGATGTCCATTTCTTCCATATTTCCTGTTAATGGATACCGTATAAGACGTGTTTCAATCCGTGTAATCTGTGTAATCTGTGGATGCTAGCCCTTAAATTTCCCCTTGATGTTACATGTTAAAAGGCCCCTTCATACTCTATCCTCGCTGGCCTTGTCACAATAACTCCATAATACTTTATCCTTTAATTGTCAATTGTCCAGATGTGACCCCTTTGATACCTTGACACCCTCCCACCGTCCTTAAAAAGCAAATCTTTTCATCGAGATCATGACATCAGAGGCATCAAGATTCCCTTTTATCCCGGCATCCAAAAAAATATTCATTGCCTCAATTTGACTCACATTCAGTAATCTGGCTGCCTCTCTCAGTGTAACCTTCCCCTGCTTATAAAGATTCCCGACATAGGCTTCAAAACCGATCCTCATAAGTTTTCTCATTGCAGTAGATTCTTCTATTTTTTCCTCTTTTTCTACGAGTTCTACAGCAGATATCATATCTTTCGGTATTCTAAGAGATTTCGTTTTCATTGTATCCTCCAGTTTTCTAACACCAATTTAACAGCGTTATACTCATCCTCACTGATAAACGGTGATAATGAATCCAGTTTTTTATGCGCCTCTTTCATTGTCAATTTACCCTTTTTCAGCAAAATAGCGATAAACACGGATGGAGTTATATAAGGAATATCAAAGAGTCGCAGCCTTTTTATAAACCGTTTATCATCGCTGCAAACAGCATCAAATTTCCCCTGGTGAAAAATTGCAAAAACAGCATCCTCTCCTTTTTGAGCAGAAGACTCCATCTTATTTATAGTCAGCAAACCTGTCTCAATATTTCTCTTTATGATCGCGGCATCCGGATGTTCCTTAGCGTTATCCACAACTTCTTCTTTCACAATCTGAGGGATAATAACTGAGAAATTTCCGCAAACGAGCTCCTTAAGCATAGACTTGGTTAGCTTGATAAGACAATCTGTATCCATTAACACTTTCATGTATTACATTGTAATAATAAGGTTACAAATTGTCAAGCAGATCTTTTCATCTCCTTAACCTCTTATCCTGGCGGCTTCTCATCAATTAGTCTCTCAGTCTCTTAGTTTCTTATCCTCTTAGTCTCTTAGCCTCTCAGACTCTTAGACCCCTCGACTCCCGGACAGTAAATATTGGGAGTGTTCCTAATTTTCCTGCTCAGTTAAAATTTAATTAACATAAAAACCAGGCAAAAGCACAACTTATCAGTGTTTGTCAAAGACTAACCAATGTTTTAACCGCCTCCAAAAATTCTTTAGCCATATTGACCATTTCTTCAGCCCCAATTTTAGACCAATCGTTATAATAATCAGCATCTTCTCTTAATCTTTTCCCTCTCTGTAGCCCTTCAATAAAAGAAATGGATAATTTCCCTGTTTCTACATAAAGAGATTTCAAAGCAATAATCAAACAATAATGACTTTTTTCGCGATAATTCTTATCGTATAAAAGTGCTCTTGCTGAATGAAACATTGAGTAGTATGCTTGAATGGTAGCCCATTTAAATTTTTCTCTCTCCAGAGATTCTCTTGCTTCACTAAAATCTTTCGCAGCAGTATCTAACTCCTTTTCGACAAGTGATTTTCCCTGAGCAAACCTTCTTATTTTATTTTTCTTTAAACAATCTTCAAATTCAGGATTCACTTTCTCGCTCCCACAACACAATCCCTCGACTAACTTGTTCATAAAAAGTTGGATCTGTTTGTTTCATTTCTGTATATTTTAATTCGGTCCGAATAATCACCTGAATTTTTCGTTTGGACTTAAAATTCCTTACGCTCTGCTCAATCTCTTCCTTATTATGACTTACGGTAAATAAATCTATATCGCTGTTTACCATATCTTCGCCCCGGGAGGAACTACCAAAAAGAATCACCTTGGAAGATAGTTTTTTTAAAGATTCTACAAGGGGTTGAATTTGAATTATTGCCTTGATTACTTTAAGTTGTTTTATAATCTGATTTTTATAATTTAAAGAGTAAAGGTTTTGCTTACCTTTTTTATTTCTAAACAAAAATTTTGCTCGCAGAAGTTCTCTTAATGCATAATTAGTTCCTGATTTGCTAATCTTAACCGTTTTTTGAATCTCTTTCTCCACAAATTCTTTCTCGGGATGGTCTAATAAAAAATTTAAAACCTTCTGCGGATTTGTAGCTACCAGAATATTTTGATTTCTTTTCATAATTTTGTTCTATTGTCCAATATTTTGAACTATTGTCCATTATATTGGATGAATACCACCTTGTCAAGATGAATTAAATTCATTTTTCAAAATTTCATCTATTAAAATTTTGACTATTCTCTCCGCTGCCTTGCCATCACCGTAAGGATTAACAGTACCTGATATCTTTTCATACAGCAATGGATTGTCGAGTAATTCCAGTGTTTCATCGACAATTCTATTTCTATCTGTGCCCACAAGTTTTACAATCCCCGTTTCTATTCCCTCAGGCCTTTCTGCCTCAAGTTTTGTCCTTCCATAGTCATTGAAGGGTCTTAGTTTACCCGATTCATCCACTTCTTTTTCTGTAAATCCATAAACAGCCACAGAGCTTGTAAATATTATCCTTTTGACATTATTTAATTCTGCGGCCTCGACGATGTTTCTTGCACCCTGAACATTTACATCATAATAAAGGGTTACAGGCGTCACATCATCTCTGTGCTCTACTGCAAGGTTAAAGACGACATCAACTTCCTTCAATGCTTCCTTCAGTGCATCCTTGTCACGCACATCTGCAATGGTAGAAAGCTCACTAAAATCAACACTCAGGTTCTTATCGAGATTCCTCACATAATATTAATCAGTCCATAATTGTATGGACACTGGAAACCAAATCCCTCCTCCCTCCCTTTGCAAAAGGGAGGAATTCCCCTCTTTGGCAAAGAGGGATTAGGGGAGATTTTCAGAAGATGTCTTCTCAATTATGGACTCATTAGTAACTCAGCATTGACTTTCTCCTGTATCTTGCATCCT
>PEUB01000097.1:9411-9872 GCA_002780895.1 Nitrospirae bacterium CG02_land_8_20_14_3_00_41_53 | reverse complement strand
TGCTAAATCCTTCAGCAAAAAAGTAGCCTGCCCTCCCCTTTCTTTTATTTGCCAGCCGTGCAATGTCAAGATTCAAGACCTGACCCCCAACCGTTTTGGTCTACTACATATGAGCCGACTTTTTCTTGCCATGAAGAAAAAGTAGTCTTTTGATACTCAGTCGTTAACGGAAAAAATAGGTGTGACCCCTTTTCTTAAGTCTCAATATTTGGAATTAGGGAAAACCGTCGTATGTGTTTGGGGGCATAAATACTAAAATGTCGGTGATCAAGGGTAAATATCATTCTTATATTTTCGGTTTCTGCAAGAGCAACCAACGATGCGTCGGTGAAATCTATCGGCAAATCCTCATATTTATGTAACAATTGCCTAATCCTTGGTATGAATTCGGAATCAATATTGCGGGAAATAATCCCTGCCATCTGAAGAAAATCAAGAAAAAGCTCCTGTGCTTTTAAAGA
>PEUB01000097.1:7963-9395 GCA_002780895.1 Nitrospirae bacterium CG02_land_8_20_14_3_00_41_53 | reverse complement strand
AGCACTATTGGTTATAAGTGGTTCTTTTATCTCTCTAAGCGTTTTTTTACAAAGCTCATGATGCTGATCATCTTTGTCAAAAAGGGCAACAAATGGTCCGGTGTCCACAATTATCATGACCTGCCCCGTATCTTCTGCAATACCTCCTTACGATGATCAACGGACAGTAAACCATGACCGCTTCCTGGCACTTCACCTTCCAACTTCATATAAAAATCGTAGAAAGATGTTTTACCTTCCATATTAAGCTCTGAAAGAAATTTTTGAAGAGATTTTTTTATCACTTCTGTTTTGCTGATACGTAACAAATGAGCAGTTCGATTGACCCTTTCCTCAAGTTCTTTTTCTAATCGCAAACTTATTGGCATAACGTAACCTCCTTACCCTGTGATACAAATTGTATCACATATTACCGTGGAATTACAAATCATTCATCTAAAATATAACCGTCCCCTTTTTACTCTTCAGATGCTGGAATCTTTACCCCTGCCTTTTTTAAAATACCTGTTGGTGCAATAACCTTATTAACCTCCTCATGCCCCTCTGTCCAATCCCTGAAATCAGGATAGTCAGGAAGCCATCACATACCCAATCTTCCTTTTGCAGCCAACATTATTTCTTCTCCTTATATCCTATTTTCTTATTCTCAATCTTATCCTTATAGCAACTCAGCATCTCACCATCTCTATTTTTTATCACCCATCCATCTGACACCTTTGTTCCCCTTTAAAGTGCCATTCCATTTGTTACAAAGGATATAAACATAAAATTTCTTCATTCAACATCTCTGGATTCCTGCCGGAGTTTATCCCGTACTTGTTACGGGGCAGGAATGACGAAACTAACGAAACTAATGTATCAGTTTTTCATCAAAGAAATAATTGGTCAGTTTAACATATGCAATAATGATTTTTACAAATAGCGCATAAATGTTATTTCCGTAACCCCCACACCAAAAAAATTTGACATTGTCGTTCATATTCTGATAAAGTGCAACTATGATCCATGAAGATAGAAGGAAAGAACTTGGCAAGATGCTCATGGATATTGCAAAGTATCTTGCTACAGTTGGTTTCATCGGGAGCTTGTTAACGGATAAGCTCAGCGTTGCGGCTGGTATCAGTATATTTGCAGCAGTTATTGCACTCGTTGTTATATCATTTTACACAATACCCCCCAAGAAAGGAGACAGATAATCATGACAGCATTTTATATTATACTTGCAGGTGTGCTGCTTGTCGCACTATTTGCGTTAATTGTCTCTTATAGAGAAGACCATCCAAGAAAATCATCATGAGGAGTCATGGTTCGCGGTTCCCATGAGCCATCAGTTATAAGCTATCAACTTATTATCTTCTAACATGTTAAAAGGCCCCTTCATACTCTATCCTCGCTGGCCTTGTCACAATAACTCCATAATACTTTATCCTTT
>PEUB01000097.1:6194-7951 GCA_002780895.1 Nitrospirae bacterium CG02_land_8_20_14_3_00_41_53 | reverse complement strand
CCTTCACATAGACAACAACCTGACCCGGTTCTCTCTGTCTATCAGCTAATTCCCTACTCCATCTATTATATTCCTCGTCCCCCTCAACTTGTAAAACAATCTGGGCATTTCGTGGAATTTTCGCAGCAAATTCAGGATGCTCTACAACATAACGATCAAACTCTGTAACCAGTATGCTATGTTTTTTCTCTAAAACATCTATCATCTATTTACCCTCCAGAAAAGCCTTTTGATAAGCTTTCCAATTTTCTTTTATGTCCTCGTCCGCCAATGTTAATGCTTCGTTAAGTTTTAAATTGAGCTCCTTTTTAACCTTTCTTCCATCAAGATAGTATCTATCTATGTGGGCAAAGCCATGGGCAGAATCATAACGAATTACCTCTCGCCACTGGTCATTAACATATACTTCCAATTGAACAGTAAAGCCAGTAACTTTCCCTCTATCAGTTTCATGGCGGTGCCTTTTACGAGCATTCTTTCCTAACGGGATTACATATTCGGTGACGGTCAATTACCCTTACCCTTTCAATCTGCCCATTTTTCTATCCAAATTATACCATACAGGAGAAGTTCTACCGCAGTAAATCTAAGGTTGTCCCCCACTTTGTAAGCGGCTTAATTTGTCAAATGTGGAGACCTGACCCTGATTCTTTTATCCAAGTGTTTTGTGTATTTCAATTGCTGCACCAATTATCTTTTCTGTTATTTGATTAATTTCCATACTCAGCGCCTCTGCGTCTCTGCGGTTAGCTGAACTTTTACTATGTTGTTTAAAAACATTAGTCAGTCTTACTTTTCCCCACACGATTTCTGCCATACTCTATGGTATGGCTTGTGAAACATGAAATCAATAATTAAGTATGGTGTCCCCTGAATTCCCGAAATTACTCAAGAAGTTACAAGCTCTCTTACATGCGTAATGTCCCTGTTGCTTACAGCACGCACATGTGATGCCGGCAGCGTAACAACAGCAACTGTTTCCCCATCAAGTGTCATAAATTCTACCTCAAATGCTTCGCCATATCGGTATACATGAACAACAGTCCCTACATCACCAGCATGAAGTCCCTCATCGGGAATATCTTTAAGCAAAACAATCCGATCATGTTCTTTTATCATTATTCTTTCCTCCTAACAGGATATGCCGTTATTAATCTTGGCTTGGTACATCCTTCCTCCACTATCCAGACCGTCCTTATATTGGGATTACTGCCATTTGGTGTTTCAATTGGCCCCTCAATACAATAACGAACGCCATACTCTGATTTCACTGTTTTAACCACAGGATAAATTATTCCATGTTTACGTAAAGATTCAGCCAATACGTCCCATTGTTTTACTGTAAAACCAGACTTGATAAAGAAGACTGCTTTTGCTCTTCCATCAGGATGTGATTCGGATAACAGATATTTAATAATTTTCTCATGGCCTACTTGAGCTTTGTCCGCATTTGGCAGAAAATTTATATTCATTTCCAGAATCTGATATCCCTCGCCACTTTATCCAGCGTCAAAAATATTATAACTCAAGAGTGTCAGTCTTCATAGTGCGGAATTTAGGCATTTTAAAAATTGTATTGTTAAGGCCAACCCTGTCAGGCCAATATAAAACATGCCCCTGGAGGTCAGCTTCACCAGCACTTTATATAATCCAATGATTTGCAATGCAAAGGCATAGCTCTTCTCTTTTATCAAACTCTGCTTCATGCTTTAATTTCCCTTCTTTCACTCAAAACTTATAACTCAAAACTCAAAACT
>PEUB01000097.1:5247-6179 GCA_002780895.1 Nitrospirae bacterium CG02_land_8_20_14_3_00_41_53 | reverse complement strand
TTCATACTCTATCCTCGCTGGCCTTGTCACAATAACTCCATAATACTTTATCCTTTAATTGTCAATTGTCCAGATGTGACCCCTTTGATACCTTTATTAGGCTAAGTTAAGCAACAACCTTTTCCTTCACGATACTAAAGTCAATAAATTCGAGTGGGTCTTTTGTCGTTCTTTTTCCTGCATCGAGTATCTCAATTGAGATAATTCTACCGTCTTTTGCATAATCAACAATAACCCCATCGAATTCGACTGATTCAGCTATGGTCTCTTCTGAAACAAACTCAATATTTAACAGGTCATGTGCTGGGTCATATTCTATTCTCATCTTCTCCTCCCTTCCAATATCGTTCTATCTGTGAGGTTAAATATGCTGTTACAACTTCATACATATCCTCTCTTTCTTCATAAATTACCCTGAGAAGATATTCTTTGCCTTCAACTATATATCTTCTCTGTGCAACTTTTCGACCACCATATCCAGAAACGATCTGTCCAGGTGAATATACTGTTTCCTCTATCCAATTTTGTGGGATACCTCTTTTCCCTGACTTTTTCTGAGCAAGTGGAATAATATTAATCTTCTTCATCTTCTATAATCTACCAGATGGTTACGATTTTCACAATATTAACCATAGTCTGCTGGGTTATAGGCTTGTTAACCTGCCATTTCTTGAGTCCTTGTTGTACAAAGGGAGAGATAATAAATCGAAATCACTTAGCCTTGATTATTCATAAGATTGCATCTGTCAGCACCCATATAATTTATGAATTAAGTGGGTTAGGAAATTGAAGAAAAAAATATAGAAAGTGTCCCAAATGAGAAAAATATTCTCATAGGAAAGTCTTAAGGGTCTTGTCATGGAGAAATTATCACAAAAATATCAAAATGTCGAATGTTGAGACCTGACCCCTTTTACCTACTGTTTCATATT
>PEUB01000097.1:4756-5235 GCA_002780895.1 Nitrospirae bacterium CG02_land_8_20_14_3_00_41_53 | reverse complement strand
ATACTCTATCCTCGCTGGCCTTGTCACAATAACTCCATAATACTTTATCCTTTAATTGTCAATTGTCCAGATGTGACCCCTTTGATACCTTTTTTGTCCAGATGTGACCCCTTTGATACCTTTTTTAAATAGAAACACTTCAGTCATCTCCAATCAAATCTCATTCTTCATCAATTCGGAACGATTATGAATCATATGTTGTTAGTGTCGGACACCTTCTGATTTCAAGGTCTTAAAGAATGTCAAAAAAAGTATTTTTAAATCAAATAAGAAAGACCGATTCTCTAAATAATACTCGTCAAATTCTACTTTTACGGGTATTGAAAGGTCGTCTCTGCCATTCACCTGCGCCCAGCCGGTAATCCCAGGAATGATTTTGTGTATCTCTTTTTGAGTCCTTAAAGCAATCAAATCGTCCTCATTATATAATACAGGTCTTGGTCCTACCAGGCTCATATCACCTTTTAAAACATTCCATA
>PEUB01000097.1:4210-4737 GCA_002780895.1 Nitrospirae bacterium CG02_land_8_20_14_3_00_41_53 | reverse complement strand
ATCGGGATTCTCCAAAAGGTGTGTGGCAACAGGAGGTGTATCTATCCGCATCGTCCTGAATTTCGCCATCTTAAAAATCCTGTTGTCCACCCCCACCCGATCGGACCAGTACAACGCAGGCCCCTTAGACGTAACCCTGATCAAAATGGCAATCAACAGGATGGGAACCAACAAGACCGGAACCAAGCAAAGGGAAATAAATAAATCAAATATCCGTTTCATGCCCGCATCTCTCGGATCGTCTCTTCCCGACTGGCCTTACTTCACTTACCAACTCAACTCCGATCAATCTGGAAGCGACTTTTGGAGCTACCTGCTTTACCTTCACATAAAGCACCTTTCCACCCTCACTTTCAATATCCTTGGCCATCCTCAAGTTGAAATCTCTTAATTTGGCATCAAATTCTGGCAGGAAAACAACTACTTTCTCTTCTGCAAGAAGGTCATCCATCTCAGGGTGTTCCAAAACATATTTACTAAACTCTATGCTCAGTTCAGAATTCCCGGTAAAGAACTCATCTTTTTGT
>PEUB01000097.1:3266-4199 GCA_002780895.1 Nitrospirae bacterium CG02_land_8_20_14_3_00_41_53 | reverse complement strand
AACATTTCAACATACCACTGATAAGTCCTTTTAATCCCCTCTCTAAGACCAGTTTTAGCCTGCCATCCTAATGAACTTAATTTGCTCACATCCAGAAGTTTTCTCGGTGTACCATCTGGTTTAGAGGTGTCAAACACAATCTCTCCATTATAATCAACGATTTCTTTGACCATTAAGGCCAACTCTCTTATAGAAATATCCTTACCTACACCTATATTGATAATTTCAGGGCTATTATTATAATTATTCATGAGAAAAATACAGGCATCTGCTAAGTCGTCTACATAGAGAAACTCCCTTCGTGGAGACCCTGTACCCCAAACCACAACCTCTTTTTGACCCGCAACCTTAGCCTCGTGGAATTTTCTGATAAGCGCTGGTAAAACATGTGCGTTCTGTATATCAAAATTATCGTTTGGTCCATATAGATTAGTAGGCATTACCGAAATAAAATTAGCCCCGTATTGTCGGTTATAGGCCTGGCACATCTTTATCCCAGCAATCTTTGCAATGGCATAAGGTTCATTGGTCGGTTCTAAGTATCCTGAAAGCAAATAATCCTCCTTCATTGGCTGTGGACAATCACGTGGATAGATGCAGGAGCTTCCGAGGAATAAAACTTTTTTTACTCCAAAAAGATAAGAGCTATGAATAACATTTGATTGAACCACGATATTGCTATAAATGAATTCGGCAGGATAGGTGTTGTTGGCGAGGATACCTCCTACCTTGGCTGCCGCCAAAAAGACATACTCCGGATGCTCTCTTTTAAAGAAGTCTTCAACTTCCGTCTGTCGGGTAAGATCAAGTTCAGCATGGGTACGGACAATAAGATTCATATAACCCGGTTCCGTAAGCCTACGAACCAGGGCAGAGCCTACAAGACCCCTGTGACCTGCAATATATATCTTTGAGTCTTTCTCCATCATCAAT
>PEUB01000097.1:0-3241 GCA_002780895.1 Nitrospirae bacterium CG02_land_8_20_14_3_00_41_53 | reverse complement strand
TTTGATACCTTCTCCTACAGGACTTATGCCTAAAAATTCCATATCATAATCAACCATTATCTTGACAAGGTCTTTAAAGTTTATTCTTGGTTTCCATCCAAGCCTTCCTCTTGCTTTTGATGGATCTGAAAGCAGAAATTCTACCTCTGTAGGCCTGAAATATCTTGGATCAATTTCCACGTGCTCCTTCCAATCAAGCCCAGCATATGAAAAAGCCTCCCCCAAAAACTCCTTCACTGAGTGACTCTCTCCTGTCCCAATAACGAAATCATCAGGCCCATCCTGCTGTAGCATCAGCCACATAGCCTCCACATAATCAGGTGCATAGCCCCAATCCCTTTTTGCCTCCAGATTACCCAGAAAAAGTTTACTCTGTAATCCTGCCTTGATTCTGGCGATAGCCCTTGTAATCTTTCTTGTGACAAATGTCTCACCACGCCTTGGTGATTCATGGTTAAAAAGGATACCATTGGCAGCAAACATACCATAACCTTCCCTGTAATTCCTTACCATCCAGTATGCATAAACCTTGGCCACCGCATAAGGGCTTCTTGGTCTAAAAGGAGTTTCTTCGCCCTGGGGAGCAGGGGCATCACCAAACATCTCGCTACTACTTGCCTGATAAAACCTGGTCTTAATTCCGCTTCTCCTTATTGCCTCAAGAAGCCTTGTTGTACCAAGAGCTGTAATATCACCTGTATATTCAGGCATATCAAAACTTACCCTTACATGGCTCTGCGCACCTAAATGATAAATCTCATCAGGCTGGATATTATAGATAATGTTGCTCAATTGACCTCCATCGTTTAAGTCCCCGTAATGTAGAAAAAGTTTTGTGCCAGCCTCATGTGGATCTACATATATATGGTCAATCCTGCCTGTATTAAAGGTACTCGACCTTCTAATAAGACCGTGCACCTCATAGCCCTTTGACAATAAAAACTCGGCCAGATATGAGCCGTCCTGCCCAGTGATTCCTGTTATCAATGCTTTCTTATCCACTTGGCCCCCTATGCTACCCTCTTCGAAGGAACTGAGGGATTTTAATGATATGTTTTAAAAAAATGATACAGACCCCCATTCAACCCATTTACCTTCCACAAGGGTTGACAGCTTAATAGCTAAATGTCAAGTTTCAAATGAATAGTTCTCTCCGCTCTTTGGTATAATCCCCTTCACCTGGTTCATAAAGTAAATAAACTTGGTTGCCACAGCATGCCCTAGCTCCTTTATCAGGGCATTCCATCCTTTGGCCTTTGTTTCAGCTAAAGTGATTCCCATCCTTCTTATTTCACCTCAAAACTAACGAGCTCAATTAAACTTATGATACTGACTTTTATAAAATTACAAGGGTCTTGTATCAGTTTAGTTTTTCCAGAAACTTACAAATCTTCAGGTTCAGTTATGGAAATAAAACCTGATGCCCTCTTTTTCAACTCATTATCTCTGGAAATAAATACCTCTGAAAAATCTCTTGCAGTTGAAATTAAGATCGCATCTATGGGCAAAAGTTTTGTTTTCTTCTGGATTTCAAAAGCCTGTGCAATGTGAATTTCGTTTGGTATAATAATCTCAAGATTCTTTATTTCTCCTATCTTTTCAACATCTTTTATTATTTCGCTGTCTCTTGTCTTTGCTCTTTTTCTAAGAACAGCCAATATTTCCATAATATTTATAATGGTCGTGATTCCTTCCATATCGCCTTTTTCAATCTGGGTTAGAAGATGTTTTGTCCCTTCGTAAAAACCTTCCTCTTTTAGAAGGAAATTAAGGAAAATGTTTGAATCTAAGAAAACCCTTTTAGGCATTATTTCACTTCTCTTATTTCTTTTATCAAATCTGTGCTTGTTATGCCCTGTTTTTTCATCTCAATACCTGCATTAACATACTTTCCATCGAGTTCTTTAAGCACAGATGTCTTTTTCTTAAAGCCTTTAAACATCTCTGCAATCCGTAATAACCTATCCACAGTTATACCGCTAATCCCGACTTTTTGCATTGCACGCCTCCTTTTTCTATCAATTATACCATGAAGTTGATATCTTATCCCTTACTCCTTACTCCTTGCTTCTATCACCTCGTTCAGGCACTTCGGTTAAGACATTATTTTCGTAAAGCACATAGTCAAGACTCAAATAAGAGGGAGCGTAAATCCTGGTGGCGATAAACTCAATAAATGCTGTGTACATTCCGCGGCCCTTGGCGCCTTCAACATTTTAGGATTCTGATAACATCTTTTGAAGAAAGTATCGGGAGTTTTGGCATCAACCCACCAGTTCAAAGCTGGCAGTAAATTTCTCTTTTGTTGTGAGACTTTCTTCGACGTCTTCCATTAGATTAAGTTCTCTGGCGTTTTCAATATAAAGTTCTACAGATTCTTTTAGATTGTTAACAGCCTCTTCAAATGTATCTCCACAACTTGCCACGCCTAATTCAGGGCATTTAGACACATAATCCTTTTCTTCTTTCCAGACAACCGCAGTATATTCCAATGTCTTCATGGTTCTCCTTTCTCTCTTTTTGTTTTAATTTTACCAGACACACCTTTTTCAAACAAGCCTCAATCTAAAACAACGAGAACTAATTTTTCCTTGTGATAAAGAGGTTTCCAAGAACTAAAACATCCACCTTCGTTCTCAAAAAGCAGTCCAATGCTTCTTGAGGGGTACACACAATAGGTTCATTTTCATTAAAGGATGTATTTAAGACTACAGGTACACCTGTAATTAATGCCTTCTTCAAATCCTCCCCCTTTCTTTATTTATCACTTTTATTTTCAGGTTTATAAATTCCTTAAGAACCTCGAAGGCGAATTCTGGTGTTATCATTCGGGGTCATGCTTAAGACCATCCGTTTCAGCCCCTCCCTCAGGGTATGGGGTGGTTTGAAACCCATCTCTTCAATGGCCTTTGTGGAGACTGTGGTATTTGCACAAAATTTCCTGATCCGTATACTGCTGATGGGGTATCTCTTCCCTGTAATACTTGAAAGGATATCAAAGGAGTATCCTCCAATTAGTCCAATTGAATACGGAAGCCTTATCATTGGCCTGCTGTTTAACCCAAACTCCCCCCTTATAAACTCAACAAGCTCCTTTACAGCCATATCGGGCTTGTCTGCATAATTGAAGATGTGAACCCCTTCAGGGAAGTCTATCGTCTGTGCAAGAAATTTAACGATATTCCCGACATACGCCATTGATTTTCTGTTCTCACCTCTACCAACCATAACAAATTTTTTA
>PEUB01000067.1:517-7130 GCA_002780895.1 Nitrospirae bacterium CG02_land_8_20_14_3_00_41_53 | reverse complement strand
CGGTCTTCCGTCTCGGAACATCAAAACATCATTCGGCTCTATAAATAATTTCATCTGTTCCCCTCCCTTCCAAGAAACGCTGTCACAGACAGGAACTTGCTGATGTCATCAAGCGAAAGCCCGCTTGCGTGTAGATTCATAATGCCTTCAACGAGCCTTTCCATAGCTTTTTTATCAAAATCTTTAGCCTTCTTATCCCTCTGTCTGTTGGCTATACGAAGCAGTTCATGCTGTACCGCCTGAGCAGGTAAGCCCTCTAACCCTATTGTCTCAGTCCTGAAGGTGTAGACAATCTTTGGCGACATATAGTCTTTGTAAAAGGCGTCAGCCCAGTCGCGGAGAATAGGGATTGTCTCAAAAATCCCCCCTTGCCCCCCTTTTTCAAAGTGGGGAAGATTCTCGTAGAACCATTTAGAACTTACATCCACAGTGCCGCCAGCTCGTTTTGCAAGGGCAATGCAAAAGGCATTTTTGCCGTCGAGTTTCTTTGCTTCTTTCTCACAGCGCCGGACTTCATCAAGAACCTGTGAAAGGTTTGAATTATGATGAGCGATCACAACGCCCATGCTTGCTGTTGCGTTAGTGCCCATAGAAAGCCTGAAACCATTAATGTGCTTTTCATGTTTATCAACATTTATAGGATACCCCTCGTCATCAATAGGTACAAATCCGGAACCATTCTGAAAATCAATGCTAACCTTATTCGTTTCCTTATTCACTTTTAAACTACCAGAGAAATAAGCCCTTAACTTTGCCATCACCTTTGACAAATCCCTAAGATTCACAAACGCCAGCACATCATCCCCGCCTGCATAAACAAGTTTGCCGAGATGATCTTTTTCTACAATCTCCCTTGCCACATGAAGCGAGAAGTCTCTCAATGCCTTGCTTGTTGCAAGATGCAGAGATGGATTAAGGGGTCTTTGCTGTTTCAGCAATTCGCTCCATCCGCTGTCATTGTCAAGAAGGGTATTCCTTACAGTAGGATGCAGTATTTCTCCTATCGTCGGCGCAATTTCTCCCGAAAGCCATTTACCCATGTTATCACCGTCCATAAGAAGAACAGCGTAGTATTTTGAGGGTGGATCAATACCGAGTTTCTTTGCTGCATTGATTAGGTTATGTAAAGATTTACGTGCATTACCAAGAGCATTTTCTGAAAAGTTAGTAAGTAGTTCATCCTTCAAAGAATCCCGGAATGAATCCTCATAAAGCCAATCTCCTTCCAATGAAGCTAATTTGCAAGCCAATTCTCTGATATTAATGCTTACGGTCTTCTCATTTAAGCACATGCCGTATACCATTCGGAGGGATTCGCCATTCATGCGGACTTCATTGCCTTTAAATAATTCCCCCAAATGATTTATGAACTCATTGACTCTTGTGTACAGTTCCGGGTTCCCAAGATTCTTAATTATCTTTTCCTTGAAAGAAGCTGTAGCAATCATACTGACAGAAGGGAAAGCATTGGAAATGTTATAGTCCAATTTCTCCCTGAAAAAATGAGACGCCGCAAACCGCTTTGTTGAACACACCGCACACAGCCTTTCTGACCGTCTTATTTGCGGGAAGGCAGGCATAACCTTATCCTGCCAAAAACCTTTTAATGCCCCGAATTCTTTGGTGCAGCTTTGATCCTTATGCATCCCCGGATGCACGGGCTCTCTTACTCCGCACAGAGTGCATTTGTGATTCGGCTCGTCTTGTTGGTTAAAGTCTCTGACAGCTTTTCTGCTTCCAAGCGTTTTTTCAGTAAGCCTATATATCTGTCCATAAGCAGTGCCGATGTTAGGCGTAAAGCCTTTTTCGTAAGCCTTTAGCAAATTGTCAAACTCCCAATTGCCAGTAACTCCCATCAACTGTTTATATTCGCTGATAAAACCTGCAAGGTCTTTCACATCTTCAAAAGGAGTTGCAGCCCAGTAGGTCTCTATGAAATCTGTTGTTTGCCTCTGCCAGATACCTTCCCATTCGTCAGAGTTTATCCGAAGGGTTGCCGCCATCTTTTCTTTTACCGCCAGGCATACGGACTGAAAAGACTCTATTACCGCTCTCTTTGCTTTTTCTGCAATATCTCTGACTGAAGCAGCAGGAACAATTACAAGAAAACGGTTTGGAAGTGTAGGAGATGAAAGTTCTTCCTTTCCAAAATTGGGCTTTTCAAGACATAACCCCTTGTCATTAATAAGCCATAAGTCTGCAAATGGCTGCCTGCACAGGTCGGGAAATATCAGGCTGTCGGGACCAAATTCCTCAGATACAACCTTCATCGCACACCATGAAAGATACGATAGAAGGTAACTCCCCGCCCATAAGTCCTGAGTCTTCCGGGCAGTGGCGATAAATTCCTGAACCGGACCAATTGCAAACAGAAGAAAAGCTGGCTTTGGCAAAGCCCCTGCGATTGCAGATGTTACCCGCTTGTGCTCCCAGATTGAATGATCCGGAATCCTTGTATCAGCAGGAAGCAGTTCCCATAACTGACCAAGTTTTGCAGCGTCTTTGGGGTCCGCTTTCAATCGCTCAACAAGCTCTCTCCATAAAGCAAGATAGATTCGTTCATTGTCATCTTTATATTTGTCTTCAAGATAGACAATCGCCCTGTCCACCGTAGATGTGACGTCTTTCATGTCCACCTGCGCCAGACTTTTAAGATCAAACTCTTTTCCCGATAATGGATGAATGATAACGGGCTTCCGGCAAAAGTCGGCTACGAAATGCTCGTTTTGGGGCAGATTAATCCGGTCAGCGGCTGATGCTATATGATCAGCAGTTCTGACATCTTCTGGGATCCTTGCCTCGTCAAAAAGTCCGAGTTCAGACATTATCTCTTTAGCCCTTCCCTCATGCCCAATCTTGCCGAGTATGATAGGCTTTTCAGGCGGGTCATGAAGAATCGCCTGAATCTTTTTTATAAGAAGTTTATTGTCCATATTATTCTATTGCACTTTTCTGTTGTATCACTTTATATAGATACTTCAATGAGCCTACATAAGAGCCTTTTATGCGCTCAAATGTCTTTCTTGACTTCTCAAAGGTATAGGTGTGGACTAAATAATTCCGGTCTTCTATCATCTTGAGCCATGTTTCTTCACTGTCAAGCAGATCATTTGTAAAGGCGCTCTTAAAGCAATCCCGAGGGTTATTGCAGATGATTCCCATATCAGCAAGATATTCCTTGATAAGCTTCCATGAAAGCTCATAGCACAGTTCAAAGCGCTTTATTGTGCCGTCAATATCAAGGTCGTCTTTTGATTGTTCAATTCCTGCTTCAAGGTTTCTCAGCGCAGTTTCAAAATCATTAAAGTATTTCTTAACCCTTTCTCTCATAAATAATCACTCCTTCTTTTTCTATCTTTTTTCTCAGCGATTCATCCACTGCTTTTAGGTTAACCACATCCAGGGCTCCATTGAGCGTTGAGCCACTCAACTGTTTTTCTGATTCAACCGCAATATCTGTATCGGAACGGTTATGAAAATCCCCCCTTGCCTTGGAACCAAAGAGAATGATTCTCTGAGGGTTAGCTTCCTTTTTAATCTCGCCTATAATATGCTCAAGTGTGGCAGGCATTGAAAGTATATGTGGGTTGCCCTTCTTTTTTAGTTCTGTCCAGAATTCATCAATAATTCCATAGTCCGGTTTCTTTGCATCTCCATCCGCAGTTATTACGCCGCTTTTCGGTAAAAATTCTCCCGCAATCCTTAGGACAAACCAATAGAAAGTATTATTGACTTTTATCACTTTAAATAAGACAGGAGAACTTCTCCGGTTAATAGTGGGGTTAATAGTGATATTTTCGGCTCTCCCTTTGACTCTTGTTCTCCTGTTTCTGTGGAGAATTGGTATTCCAAAGGCCGCCGTCTCAAAAATCCTTGCTTTATTGTTATCACGAAATGTTTTAAAATCTGTTTCTCCTAAAGCATCTTTCCATGTTGTGAAATAATTATTGCCGATTACAAATCTCGAAAAACTCAGGTTGGAATATTCGGATACAAACATTGTTTTGTGGTCGAATATAACTTTTTTTACCGCTGCAAAATTAATTTTTATCCATTCAGCAACTTCTTCTGCTTTGTTGCCTTTTGGAATAAAATCCAATCCTGTGCTGTTGAGCACTTCTCCTGCATCTTGAAGGTTGCTTATTACAACATTCCCCGCGCCACGCCTAGATCTGGTTCCCAGACCGCCGAGATAAACCAATATCCATAAAGAGGCAGCAGCAATTTTCAGATATTGAGCTTCGCGTGAAGACAAAGTAATCGTAAATTTACTTCCTTCAGGAAAGTAGGGACGCTCCTTCCCTGTTTGCATAAATGTTGAATAAAAGAGGTATCCCACGGGATCCGGCCGGCCTTTTGTTTCTTTTTTAAAGTTCGTTAAAAATGGCTTGTCAGGCTGAGTAACTCTAATGCTGAATTTGGAAGCTCCAATACCTTCATCACTGCTACCAAATATCTTGTTTTCTGCCCTCTTCAACTCGTCTATCTTAGTTCCAGCCTGCAAAGCCCGCCACCAGAAGCGCAACAGCCCTTTAATACTCGCAGCCCGCAACTCCGCCTTACTCTGATCTGCCCCAGCCAGAAACATCGGTGTAATGGTTTCGATTTCAAATGTAATTTTTATCATTTCCGCTCCTTTCAAGGGAACATAAATTCAAGATTCAAAATAATCCCCACATCCCCGAAAAATCGGGATCTGTCGACATGTAGCAATGCGCCGAGGATTACGGCCTGGTATTCTTTTTGATTAAAGTCTGTCATTTTATCTCCTCACTCTATCCTTATCTTTCCCTTCTCCACCCTTATTCCAAATCTTGTACCGCCATATTTCCTCAATGAAGATATTGTGTAATAAGTAGAGAGTGTTTCATTTCCAAGGTTTTCCATGATTTCTCTATTTATTTTGCTTCTATCAGAACGGAGCTTTGCAGCATCTATTCCATCCTTCCATTGCCTGCGGTAATTTTCTACATGACCTGAATGAGGGCCGTAGATAATTTCATAATCTCTTGACAATAGTTCCGTAACCTTTGGTGTCGAAAGATCGTTTAACTGAGGGAAACAATCGGTACAATCATGACAATAAGCTCTTTCAGGATATGGACATTTTTCGACCTTTTGCTTGAGTAAATAAGCATAGAATACAAGGTGGAACGGTTTAAATTCGATATCCTTTTCCCCAATGGTTACCACCCTTTCTTTTAGGTTTATAAAAATAAAAGGTTGTGTAAGTGACGTATCTATTTCCTTTTGCCCCTCTTCAACAAGCTCTTTAAAGCTCTTCCCATTGAGAGGAATCTTGTTTTTTATTCGTATAAATGGCAATTCCGCAAGGAAGATTTGAGCATCTTTTGTGTGCAGTTCCTTTAACCCCCCATTTCCCCCCTTATCTAAGGGGGGATTATTGGAAGTAAGAACCTTATCTAAAGATCGATTAAGGGAGGTTAGAACCCTGTCTTTCTTTGGCTTGTAATAAAAATCAGGGTTTGATTCAAATTCAGGCGTGACCAGTACATGATAAAGCTTATCCCATGGTCTTCCGAATAGCTGAAGGGCTGAACCCATATAAAAACTCATGGTCTTTCTCCCTCCTGCAAGGGAACAGTGAAGTCTTGTCTTATCATCACCAGCCCTGTCTCTTACAAAACTCGTAATAAAGTCTCCAAGAAACTTGTTATCATCTGCCTCTTTTATATCATCGAGCGGATTACCATTATGCCCTTTAACAATCACAATAGAATCCTCATCTAAGATATTCTCAGGAACATTGAATTCTTTACAGAACTCTTTAAATCTTCCGGAATCAATAAGATTCTCTTTAATAAGTCGCTTTCCATGTGTTGTTGTGATTACATAGATTTCATCAGGATTAATTGGAGGGTCCTGATGAATTAAGGCATAGATAGTTTCTGTGATTATCTGAGGTGTAGTCCCTGCCACAAAGATAAGGACTTCTTTGAAATTTGACTCTTTCATAAGTCAAGCATAAACCTTTTGCTGTATCCCTTCAAGGAAAACAATATTTCGACAATGTTTTTCAGTGTATTGGAGGATAACGCCCCCTTGCCCCCTCTTACCCTAAGTGGGGGAATCTTATCACCTCCTCTTAAGCTAAGAGGAGGTCGGGAGGAGTTACCTTTTCCGCAATCCTCACCAAGACTCCCTCCATATTCTGCATTACTTCGTTGTTCCAGAAACGTATGACCTCCATATCATGTAATTTCAAATATTCAGAACGGTTCTCATCATATTCCTGTTGCTCCTGTTCGGAATGCTGACCGCCGTCGAGCTCAATCACAAGCCGAAGTGTCGGGCTGTAAAAATCAAGGACATATGGTCCAATACTATACTGACGGAAAAACTTGACACCATAGAACCTGTTGTTCCTTAATTGAGACCAGAGCAATTTTTCAGCCTCTGTCTGATTCTGCCTGAGTTCCTTACGCCTTTTCTTGAGTTTAGGGTCGTTACGGATGAACATAGTTTTTTGAATCTTTCCGTTAAAGTAACTCCCCCTAACCCCCTCTTAACCCAAGAGGGGGAATCTTATCTCCTCACCTTAAGTTAAGGGGAGGCCGGGTGGGGTTATACAATATTTCCCCAGCCCAAAACC
>PEUB01000067.1:0-488 GCA_002780895.1 Nitrospirae bacterium CG02_land_8_20_14_3_00_41_53 | reverse complement strand
AAACCCTCCCATCTTCAATCTTGTTTCCTGTCTCCCTGAATACCGTTCCCACTCATACCACTTTAAATTTTTTTCTTTAACCTTAATTTTTTTGGACTGTTCAATGATCCCCTTGAAATCCCATTTAGATGAATCGCCGTTGCAGTGAAAATAATAAAGGAGTGAAAGTCTTCTGAGGAGGTTTCTTATGAGGATATGGAATTCGAGGTCGAGGGTGAGGTGGCCGTCAAAGAGGATTCGGGTAGGGGTGAGGAAATTAAGGGTCAATTGTTTATTAAAAAATCCCCCCTTGCCCCCCTTTTCCAAAGTGGGGATTCCTACATCTAAAGAGGCAGCTTCAAAAGCTTTGAGGGTTTTGGTTTCAGCATTATAAATCTGCTTCCCCTCGCAACGTACCTCTTTCAACTCATATTTTGCCTTTCCCTTCCCTATGCCAAGCTTTCCAAGCTCATCAAATGTGTAAACAAAATAAGGAAGATAATCTATGG
>PEUB01000158.1 GCA_002780895.1 Nitrospirae bacterium CG02_land_8_20_14_3_00_41_53 | reverse complement strand
AAGTAAAATACCTTTAAGCGATAGCGGATTTTCTCTTTAAGGATAATTGTAATTTCGTTAATTTATTAGCTCAAAGGTTATCCTGTTTAACGACAATTATTTCTAGGGTTCAGCGACAATTATATTTCCCGTTATTTTCTATCATCAAAGAACCTCTTTATTAAAGCATTTAGAGCTCATTTTGTTAAATTAAGCTCTGTTTTACTGCTGAAAGTGTATTATGCCATCACCATTCATCAGCCAGCATCACAGTCAAAACAAGATTGCGCCCATCTTCTCCCCCATAATCATCTATTGTCCAGAATATTTTTTTCTTACGGTGCTTGAAAAAGCCAAAGTTACGATGACCGTAAGGGTCATCATCTTCAGTAAATTTGCTGAAAGCTCTGACTCTTTGCAAAATCTTCTGAACCGATTCAGTCCCCATTAACATAATCCCCTCTGTAATCCTTAGAACATTCGGTTTCGTAATGTTAGGGATTGAATGACGTAATTCATCATTTTCTCTGGCAATCGTATCACGCAACCGGATATGGTATTCATCATTCATATCAATGTGCGCCAAGCCCAAACCGCCGGAACTGCATTCTTCCATAGTAAACCTCCCAATTTAAAGCATTCTCGCCTGATCTGCCATCAGGTTTATCAACGTTTGAATCTTAAAAAACCAGTAGCATCACCCCCTTTTTCTGATAATATTTTTGGCTTTTCTGGCTTCGGCCATACGAAAACTCTCAACATTCAATTCAAGTATTACACAGTGATGAACAAGCCGGTCTATAGCGGCCGCCGTTACCACAGGGTCTTTAAATATCGTTTCCCATTTTGAAAAGGGCAGATTGCTTGTAATCATTACGCTTCCTCTCTCGTAACGATGCGCCAGTAAAGTAAATAGTACTTCCATCTCCTCCCTGTCATGCTTCACATATCCGATGTCGTCGATTATGATCATGTCAAACTTGGATAGTTTTTTCAGCTTTTTAGGAAGCTTTAAAGCCTTTTTTGCGGCAAGTAATTCCTGAACAAGATCACCGCACATAACATACAGTACTCTTTTTTCGTATCGGCGGATAAGCTCCTGTCCGATGCCGCACAGTAAATGCGTCTTGCCGCTGCCCGGATTGCCGAATGATAGAACATTCTCATTCCTGTTCAAAAATCCGCCATCCTGTAATGCTTTTACCTGCTGCACTATTTTCATCGGAAGCCGATTCAAATCAAAATTGTCCAGGGTCTTTTCAAGCGGTAATTTTGACTCCTTAAGTAATCTTTCAATCCGTTTGGTTCTTCTCATCTCGCATTCCCGCTCTATAAGCCCCGATAAAAAACTTTCATAACTCATTGATTCTTTTGTCGCCAGACGGATCAACTCTTCCCAGCATTCTCTAATTCCCGGTAAACGCAAATCTTTTAAA
>PEUB01000011.1 GCA_002780895.1 Nitrospirae bacterium CG02_land_8_20_14_3_00_41_53 | reverse complement strand
CTTTCGGATAAATTAGAGGGTGGGCAAATTATTCAAAAGTTGTAAGGCCTTTTGAAAAAATCCTAACTGGCCTAAATTTAGTGTCTGAATCGCAGCTTCATCATTGAGTCTCAATAATGTATCAATAGTTCTAAAAAACATATGTGAGTTTAATAGTAATTTTTTTGTATCAGTCCCCTGCCCCCTTCAAATCTCTGATCCTGTCTCTTTCATATATCCAAAATCATGCCAGTTGTAAGTTGTTGATTTATAGGGAGTTTTTTCCATAAGCACTTTGTCAGTATTATTTTTTCTACAATTTTGTAGGATTATTGACAATATATTATTGACCATAGGTCGTTTTTCCCAGATTTATCAATACCTTACGAAGGACTACTCGCTATATGTAAAATCCTACAATTTTGTAGCTTATACAATTTTGTAGGAAAAAAAATCCTTCATCATTTCTTTTTATCCCCTCTATTAAGAGGGGACTTAAACCACCTGCCAATCTTATTAACAAATTCCCTGCCATTGATCTGTTTCAGACGGGCGTTGGGGATTTTCTATATCGCAGCCTCGCCTTTATCTCCTGTCCTTATCCTGATAACATCCTCAAGGGAATAAAGGAATATCTTTCCGTCTCCTATGCTTCCTGTTTTCGCCTTCTCAATAATTGTGGAAATCACTTTATCAATCATGGAATCAGGTATAACTACTTCTAATTTTATTTTCGGCAGAAAGGTTACCTCATATTCAGTCCCCCTGTATATCTCCACATGACCTTTCTGTCTGCCAAAGCCCTTAACCTCTGTAACTGTCATTCCCTGAACTCCAATCCCATTAAGGGCATCTTTTACCTCATCGAGTTTAAAGGGCTTAATGATCGCCTCAACCTTTTTCATCTTTCCTCCTTTATTTACGAATATCCATATAGTCCCTCCCCATTGACGGGGGAGGGACTATTGAATGTTATATCTCATGATTGATTGTCCTATTACAAGTTGTATGCCTTTTCTCCGTGCTGGCTTTCATCGAGCCCGGTAATCTCATGTTCGGCTTCAACCCTAATACCGACAACTCCCTTTACTATCATAAAGATTATCAAGGTCATAACACCACTGTAGGTCATTGTTACAACCACAGCTATAAGTTGCGTTACAAGTTGTCCTGGGTTCCCGTATAAAAGTCCTTTACCAGCTTCATTTATTGCTGGATCCGCAAAAATGCCGGTGAGGATTGCACCTAAAGTCCCACCGACTCCGTGAATACCAAAGGCATCAAGAGAATCATCATAGCCGAGTTTCGGTTTAATAGTTGCTACGGCGAAATAGGGGACTATCCCGGCCAGGATTCCGATGATGATGGCACCCTTAATATTTACAAATCCAGCTGCCGGCGTTATTGCAACAAGTCCCGCTACCGCACCAGAAGCAAGTCCGAGTATAGTCGGCTTCTTAGTGTGTATCCACTCAGTAAACATCCATGATATTGCGGCCATTGCGGCTGCGGTATTAGTATTGATAAAGGCTGCACCCGCAAGTCCGTTTGCTGCAACTGCTGAACCTGCATTGAATCCGAACCAACCGAACCACAGCAGTCCTGCGCCGGTTATAACGAGTGTTAAGTTACTGGGCTTAAGTGATGCTTCTTTCCTTTTCCCGAGAACCAATGCTCCAACGAGAGCAGCGATACCTGCATT
This sequence comes from Nitrospirae bacterium CG02_land_8_20_14_3_00_41_53, assembly GCA_002780895.1. Lineage (GTDB taxonomy): Bacteria > Nitrospirota > Thermodesulfovibrionia > Thermodesulfovibrionales > SM23-35 > 0-14-3-00-41-53. The sequence goes on along the minus strand of PEUB01000011.1, from coordinate 4,959 downwards.
AATGTGCACTACTGTTCCACCGGCAAAGTCCAGTGCCCCCAACTTTGCCAGAAAACCCCCACCCCATACCCAGTGGGCCACCGGGACATATACAAAGGTGAGCCATAAAATCGAAAAAACACCCAGGCCGAAAATTTCATCCTTTCGATGTATCCACCGCTTGCAAGGGCAACAGTGATAGCAGCAAAAGTCATCTGGTAAACGACATAGATATACTCAGGAATCGTCTTTGCAAGGTCATTGATACTATTGACCCCGACTCCAGAGAGAAACAACTTTTCGGTGCTTCCAATGATGCCGCCTATATCAGTTCCAAAAGAAAATGAGAAGCCGTACATAACCCAGAGCAAACTTACTATGCAATATGTCACAAAAGACATTGCCATGGTGTTAAGCGTGTCTTTCCGTTTTGCCAACCCTCCATAGAATAAAGCCAGACCCGGAAGAGTCATGAGCATTACGAAAGCAGTTGCAACAATCATCCATGCCGTATCCCCTGTATCAATCTTGGGCGCAGGAGCTGCTGGCGGTGCAATTGCCGTCGGTGCAGGCTGAGCAGGCATCGCCTGCTCAGCCGCTGGAGGGGCAGGAGGGTTAGTCTGTGCCTGTTCCTCGGCAAATGCAAACCCGCTTATAAACGTCAGAATCAATATTGTTAATACAATTAACCTTTTCATTGTATATCCTCCTAAAAGCTAAGGGTTAGATTAACACCGCCATAAAAGACATCCTTGTCTCCGTCATCGCTGATGCTCTTTATGGCCTCCTTTGAATCATTACTCAAAGGGAACGAGTAGGCTATCTTAGGTGTTAAGGTAATAGCTTTTGATATGGGAATACTTAAAGATGAAGATAACTCAGCATTATAGAAATTGCTGAAATCTTTCCCGTCCTTATCAAATCCCATAACCTTGTTGTTGATGTTATAACTTGCAGATGCACCGAGATTCAGGGCGATGCCCTTTGAAGTCTCAAAAGAATGCCCTATCGAAGCTATAATAAAAGCCCCATTACCTTCATCAAAATCATAATAAATAGTTAATGTAGGCTTGAGCAATGTGTCATATCCAGCTGAGAGGTATATCTCCTGTGTATCATTGGCACCGCTCAGGGCATAGTAGATATAGCCGCCGGTAAGGGTTAATTTATTAATTGAGTGAGTATAATTTAATGTTACGTCTGTTTCGGTAACTTCCCCATGACCATCACCTTCATCAATCTTAGAATCAGAATCGTAATTAGCCCAGATATTAGCGCCAAAGCTGCCATAAGTAATACCGACTAAAGGTTGAATTACCCAACTATTACTCAGTTTCTGCCCTCTCCATACATAGTTGCTCATTATATCAACCGATGCAGTGCCAGAAACTTTAGGCTCCTCCGCATAAAGACTGCTGGTTGAAAAACAAAACATAAAAACCATTGCAATAAAACTTGATGGCATATTTTTTAATCTTGTAACCAATCATCCTCTCGGTTATGCCGAGTTTTCTTGCTGCCCTTGCCATAACCCAGTTACTTTCCTCAAGGGCATTGGTTATCGCTTCTTTCTCGATATCTTTGACCCTGTCTTTTAAGGAATCCATCTCTCCTTTTACGTAATTGACGTCTCACCCTTTTCTAATGTTCTTATCCTGATTGCCTCACTGATGTCGCTAACAAATATCTTTCCATCGCCTGGATTCCCTGTCCGGTTACTGTTGATAACAAGCTCCTTAACTCTGTCTAAGTCCTCATCATTTACAACCATCAAAATCATCCTCTTTGGGATAAACCTTGTATTTTTTGGTTTTCCCATTGGTTCACGAATAAAACCCTTCTGTCTACCTCTGCCGAAGACAGGCAAAACTGTGAGGGGCGTGAAACCAGCATCCTCCAGTACCTTTTTTGTTTCCTGAAGTTTGCTCATCCTTATGATCGCCTTAATCTCTTTCATTGTGGTTCCTCCATTCCGAGCTATGATAGATAAGAGCTAAAACCATGCCAGGTGGAAGTTATTGATTTTTAATGATTCTTAATAAGAACTGGTGCTACAACTTTGTGGGTTTCTACATTTTTGTAGGACAGATGGTGGAAATTGTCAGGCGATTTGACAGACTGCTGAAAGAAAGGTTCGGAAACAGGTATGAAAAATTGCGGGATATTTTCAAAGACGAGGAGACTATATGAAGATATACATTGACGGTAAATATTATGACAGGTCAGATGCCCGGGTATCTGTTTTTGACCACGGGCTTTTGTATGGCGATGGGGTTTTTGAGGGCATAAGAATTTACAGCGGTATGATATTCAAGCTCAAAGAACACATTGAAGGGCTTTATCAAAGTGCCAAGGCTATCCTTCTTGAAATCCCAATGAGTAAGGAAGAAATGGAGAAGGTAGTTTTAAATACAGTAAGGATAAATGAAAAGGAAAATGGATATATCCGTTGATAAAGATTGATGGAAGGGTGATTGGCAATGGAAAGCCGGCAGCAATAACACAAAGACTAATAAAAAGATTTCGAAAATTGCTTGTGGCCTGATTTTTTTCTTGACATGAAAAGAGAAATAGATTTAATGTAACTTATGTCTTATGAACAACCCTGCGGCAGAAACCGCAGGGTATCAAAAATCTCCCCTCCCTTGACGGGAGGGGATTAAGGGGAGGGTGAAAATAAAACGTTGTAACCACCCCCACCCTAACCCTCCCCCATCAATGGGGAGGGAAGTATAAGGAGACCCTGTAGCAAGACTACAGGGAAAATCAAGTTTAAATTTATAGAAATTCATCTGCCTTTTTGCGTAAATCCTCATAACTGTATACGGGTCTTTCAGGAAGTTCATATGTTCAATGTCGGAATTTGCAAGGTCAGACACCATAATTGCCACTTACCACCCTCTATCGGTTTGCCGGCGCCGGCAAACCGATAGGTTCCTTTACTTTCTTTAGGTCTTCAAAAGACTTGCTTCCCATTGATACTAAATTTTTATCTGACAGACCCGCTCCCCCGTCACAATTACATTGTGCATTTTATCACCGCTGCCGTAATTACTTTAATGCCTCGAACCCTTTTAAATAATCGTCATAATCTATCGGTGACTCGACCCCGAATTCAGACAGCAGGTCTATTGTTTCACTTACTGAGAGTTCAAGTTTATCAGCCAGTGTGCTCAACGACAACTTGCCTTCCCTGTAAAGCTTTATCATCAGAAATTCCCAGCCATAATCTATAAGCTCTCTTGCAACCGTTGATTTGTCTTTATGAGACATCTTTGAGAGCTCGTCAAGTCTCTTCATTTCCCTGTCTTTTAATCTAAGGCTAACGAAGATATTAATTTTGAGTCAAAAGTATCTTTTATAATGCTTTCTCCCTCGACCATCCCGGGAATTATTATCCGAACATCTTCAGAAACACTTCTAAGCATTTCAATCTTTGCCAATAAAATCAACGTCGAGGAATCAAAGACTATTTCCATTTGATTACAATATACTACACGCGTAAACTATTATTCAAGAGGTCATTCGAATTGGTACATTTAGGTATCACATTCATTTCATTTTTGAAAGACCTGAGACGCTTTCGCTTTCAGTACACACAGGGGACACCCTCTTCCTCTGGAGAATCTGTTGAAGAGGAAAAGAGGAGGGTCAGATGGGCAAGAAACGCCTCGAAAAGGACCTCAGTGTTTAAATGCCCTTTGGCCTGTGAAGACCATCGCTACCTTTGGATTTGCTTCATTGCAGGCGATTATGGATTCAAAATCCCTTTCTGAACCGCCCGGTTGCACTATTGCTGAAACGCCCTCTTTAATTCCGACATCGACTCCATCCCTGAATGGAAAGAATGCATCAGAGATCATCACAGACCCTATAAGTCCACCTTTATTCTTTTTTGTTTCCTCATCTATCTCAAGAAGTGCATCCGTATTTCTTTTACCATTCTTCACATCAAGCTCAAACGTCTTATAAGAAATACCAAACCTCTTAAAACAAAGCGCATCAGCATATTTTTGATATGCCTTAAAGACTGCTATTTCAGCCACACCTACCCTATCCTGCTCGCCTGTTCCTATCCCAACTGTTACACCTTCTTTAACGTAAATCACAGAGTTCGATGTAATTCCCTGCTCCACATTCCATCCAAAGACCATATCGTTATATTCTCTATCTGTAGGTATTCTTTCTATAACATATTCTCTCCCCTGATAAGTTGCCTTTGCCGGTAGGAAGCCTTCCTTTGATTTGATTCTATTTATAGGAGACTGCTGGACTATAATGCCGCCGTCAATTAATGATTTGAAATCTACAAAACGGAGGGTTTTATATCTCTCCAACTCATTAATCCTGCTAACCCTGATAATCCTTAGATTCTTTCTTTTAGATAAGACAGCTACAGTTCCCTCTTCAAACTCAGGCGCAGCTACAACCTCGAGGTAGTTAATGCTGACCATCTTTGCTGTTTCTTTATCCATCGCCCTGTTCACAACAAGACATCCACCAAATGCTGCTATCCTGTCTGCCATGTTTGCCTTCTCATAGGCATCAGCCAATGTCTTTCCGTATGCAGCGCCACAGGGATTATTATGTTTTAAGATTACTGCAGATGGGCGGTCCATTAAATATTTAATGATATTCAGACCATTATCAAGGTCAGTTAGGTTTGTCTCCCCAGGATGTTTACCTGCCTGGATCATATCCTTTTCTGTAATGCTGCTAACAAGGCCTTTCCTTGGCTGTATAAACTGACAACTTCCGAGGGTCAGATTACCATTAATTAATTCATAAAGTGCAGCCTCTTGGCCTGGATTTTCACCATAGCGAAGGCCCTTCTCTATCAACTCCCCTGTTTTCTCATCGGGTATCTTCCATGTTCTCTTTTTATATACCAACGTCTGATCCCCAAATTTAATCATCATCTCATCAGGGAAATGGTCAGCTATAATAGTACGGTACATCTTTTTTATGTCAGACATAAAA
>PEUB01000045.1 GCA_002780895.1 Nitrospirae bacterium CG02_land_8_20_14_3_00_41_53 | reverse complement strand
CAACAGTAACGCTCTTCGCGAGATTCCTCGGTTGATCTACGTCGCACCCCCTTAATACCCCGATATGATAAGCAAGCAATTGCACAGGTATAGCCATTAATACAGTTGTTAGATATGGATTCGTTTCAGACACAAAAATACATTTATCTGAAATCCCGCATACTTCATTGCTGGCATTGTTTGTGATTGATATGACCTTTCCTCCTCTGCTTTTTACCTCATGGATGTTAGAGATTATCTTTTCATGCAGGTTATCATTGGGGACAAGAACAACAACTGGAAGTTCTTCATCTATCAGCGCTATCGGGCCGTGCTTCATCTCACCGGCTGGATATCCCTCGGCATGTATATATGATATCTCTTTCAACTTTAAAGCACCCTCAAGTGCAATGGGATAATTTATACCTCTCCCGAGATAAAGAAACCCTCTTGCCTTTAAAAAATCCTTTGCTACCATTCTTATACCTTCATCTGTGGCTAATGCCTTTTCTACCTTGCCGGGAAGCATCAGGAGTTCTCCTAAAAATTCCTTTGACATGTCCACGGAGATTGTACCTTTCATCCTTCCAAGACATATTGTAAAAAGGTAAAGTCCAACAATCTGTGTTGTAAAAGCCTTTGTTGAAGCGACTCCTATCTCGGGGCCTGAATGGGTATAAAACACAGCATCAGCCTCCCTCGAAGAGGTGCTGCCAGCAACATTACATATACTGAGTATCTTTGCGCCGAGCCTTTTTGCCTCTCTCTGGGCAGCAAGCGTATCTGCAGTCTCTCCAGATTGGGTTATCGCGATCATAAGGTCTCCAGATTTTACAATTGGCCTTCTATAGCGGAACTCTGATGCGATATCAACCTCAACAGGGATCCTGACAAGTCCCTCTATCATATATTTACCAATAAGGGCTGAATGGTAGGAAGTGCCGCAGGCAACGATAAAAATCCTTTCAACAGCCTTCAGATCTTCTTCCTTGATACCAAACTCTTCAAGGTTCACCTCACCACTTTCGGCATTAAATCTTCCCCTAAGTGTATCAACAATAGCCCTTGGTTGTTCGTATATCTCTTTTAGCATAAAATGCCTGTAACCGCCCTTCTCTGCCATTGAAGGACTCCATGACACGGACTTCACACCCTTCTGGATAGGGATACCATCAAGCCCTGTAATCTTGACACCATCTTTTGTCATTACCACCATCTCACCATCATCAAGAAATATCACATCGCTTGAATAATTCAGAAATGCAGATACATCTGAGGCAACAAAGAATTCTCCATTGCCTAATCCAACAACAAGAGGACTGTCCCTCCTAACCCCTATAATCTTATCAGGCTCGTCTTCTTTGATAACTGCAAGGGCATAGGAACCCTTAACTTCCTTTATTGCTCTTCTTACAGCATCCTCAAGAGGAGTTTTGAGTTTTGAATATTTGTTTATCAGATGGCATATTACTTCTGTATCGGTTTCCGATGTGAAGGTATATCCTTCAGCGATAAGCTCCTTTTTAAGCTCTAAATAATTCTCTATTATTCCATTATGCACCAAAACAATACCGTTAGACCTGTGCGGATGGGCATTTTCCTCTGAAGGCCTTCCATGCGTAGCCCATCTTGTATGTCCTATTGTGTTATGACTCGTTGGGTTTTCAGATTCGAGTAGAGCAGTTAGCTCTTTTATCTTGCCTGTAGATCTTCTTACCTCAATACCCTTATCAGAGAAAAAAGCAATCCCTGCAGAATCGTATCCCCTGTATTCAAGGCGATTTAAACCCTCGAGTACTACTGATACCGCATTCTTTTTACCTATATATCCGATTATCCCGCACATACTAAATCAGCTAAGAGCATATAGCGCAGAGCAGAGAGTATTACTCTTAGCTCTTAGCTCTTTGCTCCTTTAGCTTTCAACTTTGAACTTTTAACTTTTGACTTTCTTTTAAGTGCCCAGCCTTTAAGATGCCTCTGCTCTATCCTACTCAATGCAAGGGCTTTTGAAGGAACATTCTTTGTTATAGTTGATCCTGCGCCAATGTAGGCGCCTTTGCCTATCCTCACAGGGGCAATAAGCTGTGAATCGCTTCCTATAAAGACATTGTCTCCGATAGTAGTAATATGTTTTTTATAGCCATCATAGTTACAGGTTATAGTACCTGCACCTATGTTAACATCCTTCCCTATCTTTGCATCTCCGAGATAAGTGAGGTGGGACGCCTTTGTGCCCGAGCCAATGACTGATTTTTTAACCTCCACAAAATTACCTATCTTTGCTCCTGTACCAATCTCGGAACCGGGCCTTATATGAGCAAATGGTCCAACCGAGGCTCTATTTTTCACAACAGAATCCTCAATCAGTGTCGAGTCCCTGATAATGGCGCCATCTCCTATAATACTGTTCTGAATCCGAACATTCGGATAGATAGTACACCCCCTGCCTACCTTTGTATTACCTTCGAGATGAACATTTGGATAGACTATAGTATCTCTTCCTATCTTAACATCAGAAGATATAAATACTAAAGTGGTATCTACAAAACTTACACCCCTGTCTGTCCATCTCCTTATTATCCTGTCCTTCATTAACCGTCTGGCCTTCTCAAGTTCTTCCCGAGTATTTACCCCAATAAATTCAGCCTCGGAACCAATGCAGTAAGCACCTGTCTTTAGACCTTTATTCCTCGCAATACGTATTATATCCGTCAGATAATATTCACCTTTTGACTCATTAAGCTTTATCTCTTTCAAAAGGTGGAAGGCATCAGAGTCAATAGCATATACCCCGCTGTTTACCTCCCTTATATTCTTCTGAAGATATGTGGCATCCATTTCCTCAACGATGGATGTTATATAACCTGTTTTGCCCCTCATTATCCTGCCATATGAGCCTGTCTCCTGTGACATAAATGATAGTACCGAAATAACATCATTTTTTTCCTCGTGAAATCTCAGGAATTTCTTAAGAGTCTCCCGGGTAATCAAGGGTGTATCTCCATTAACAACGACAACTGTCCCTTTAAATCCCCTGAGATAGGGCAATGCCCTTAAGAGCGCATCTCCTGTACCTTTTGCCTCTTTCTGCTGCGCAAATATTAGTCCTGAGTTCTGAGTTCTGAGTAATCCCCCTTTACCCCCCTTTAGCAAAGGGGGGATGGGGGGATTTGTTTGGATTATAGATTCCTTTATTTCTTTAAAATATTTTCCTACCACAACAACAACCTTCTGTGGTTTAAGTTTATAGAGGGTGTTCAGGACATGCTGGAGCATCATTCTACCACTCAGCTTATGGAGAACTTTTGGCAAATATGAGTTCATCCTTTTCCCAATGCCTGCTGCGAGGATGACCCCTGCTACCTTCATTTCTTTACCTCTGATATCTTCGCCGGAGTTGCAATTCCTCCAGAAAGGATAATCTTAATACCGTCCTCTATCGAAATATCGGTGAAAAAAATATGTTCATCACGGAAAAGTGCTATTTCACCGAAATAGATAAGGTTCGTGGGAATATAAACAGCCTTCAGGCCAGTCTCCATGCCGTCCCTCTCTGTTTTCATTACGCATTCCTTTGTGAGAAACCCATATGCATAGACACTAGGTCTCGGGTACTCAACAATTACAAAATGTTTGAACGAAGACACCTTACTTTCGGGTGAAAAAGCGTCGACGAGCTGTTTAACCGCTGTGTATATCCCTTTCAATACCGGTATCTTGAGAATAATATGTTCGAAGGATTCGATAATCCTTCTACCGAAAACATTTGTCGAGATGATACCTACAATAAATATAAGGACTATTGTCGAGATGAATCCAAGGCCAGGTACATGATAACCGAGCATCTTATAGTAAAAAGGTTCAAGCAGGCCGTCAACGAACTTGAAAAACCACCATATTACAAGAAAGGTGATGATGGCAGGGATTGATATCAGGAGTCCGGCAAGGAATCGTCTCTTGAAAGTAGCACGGATAGAAGTATGCATATCACTTCCCAACCTTTGCAATCACCTCATCAGGGATGTCAACGTTAGTATAAACATTCTGAACATCTTCGTTGTCTTCAAGCGCTTCGATAAGCCTCATTATCTGCTCTGCCTGCTTCTCGTCAACGGTAGCATAATTTTTCGGGAGCATGGTTATCTCCGCAAGGGAAACGGGTATCCCGGCTGCCTCTATGGCAGCATTTACCTTACCCATATGCTCAGGCATTGTAACAATTTCATAGTTATCCTCTTTTGAATCATTTTTCATGTCCTCAGCGCCAGCGTCAAGAGCAACCGACATAAGCGTATCCTCATCAATCTTTGTCTTTTCAATCAGGATATAGCCTTTCTTTTCAAACATCCAGGCCACACATCCGGCCTCACCCATATTCCCCCCGTGCTTTGTCATGCTATGCCTTATCTCCGGGCTTGTCCTGTTCTTATTATCGGTAAGCACCTCAACAAGTATAGCAGCACCGCCAGGCCCATACCCTTCATAGATAGCTTCTTCGTAAGACACTCCCGGGAGCTCGCCTGTACCTTTCATGATCGCCCTCTTTATATTGTCATTCGGCATGTTTACTTCTTTTGCCTTTTCTACCGCTGTCCTCAGCCTCGGATTTCCTGTAAGGTCTCCGCCGCCAAGTCGTGCGGCAATTGAGATCTCCTTGACGATCTTGGTAAAAACTTTCCCCCTCTTTGCATCGGTACTTGCTTTTTTGTGTTTAATCTGCGCCCATTTGGAATGACCAGACACTCTACCCCTCCGGAAAGATTATTTTGTATATATAACGGGCGCAGGCTAAAAGAAGTGCGATAGCATTTGCCATAATATATTTTTTCTTTTAGCCTGCTGTTATCTGCTGTTGCGGGCATTTCCTTATCAAAATGAATTTTGAAGATTTATCCCCTACTTACTCTTTCTTGCCAACAAAGGTCTTACCAGCATCTACAACAAGAGCTAACAGAGCGAGTGAACCCAGGACGGCGGGGATAATGTAGACTTCACCATAACAAACTCCTTTAAACCAGTTTCCAAATACAGGACTGCCAAGCCATGCACCAATCCAGCCAATCACGACTTTGGACAAATAGGAACCTAATCCCGGAATTACATAGTATTTGAGCCCATAATGCAGAACCGCAGCCACTACAGCAGCGATGATTAGCAGGATTAAGAAGCTTATAAAATCCATCCCTATCATCTTTTAATCACCTCCTTTCCATGCCCGCAATGAGCAGATAACATTATTTTATGATAATTCTACAGGAAATGTACTGTCAAGCTTCAATGCCGTATTCCTTGATCTTTGTAAGAAGTGTCTTGTAGCTCACCTGAAGTATTTCGGCTGCCTTACTTTTATTGCCCCTTGTCTCCCTTAGGGCACTAACAATCCTCTGGGTCTCTGCTATCCTCGATGCCTCCTTTGCTACAGTTTCGAGGGTTCCCTCTTTAGATAGAGATCTTTTAGCTGACTCGAAAATAGACTGTTTGCTAAGAACAAAATGCTCAGGGGTAATCACGTCTCCATCACAAAGAATAACCGCTCTTTCTATAGCGTTCTCAAGCTCCCTAACATTCCCCTTCCAGTGATAGTTCATAAGTATATCAAGCGCCTCTTTTGAAATACTCTTTACAGGAGTCTTTATCTCAAGGCAGTATTTATTTATTATGTATTCGACAAGCAATGGAATATCTTCTCTCCTCTCCCTCAAGGGTGGTATCCTTATCGGGAATACATTTAACCTGTAATAAAGGTCATCCCTGAATTTTTTATCCTCAACCGCCTTTTCAAGATCCTTATTGCTTGCTGCAACGATCCTTACATCAACCTTAATAGCCCTGGGGGCTCCTACCCTCTCTATCTCCCCTTCTTCAATCGCCCTGAGAAGCTTTGACTGTATTGTCAGATCCATATCGCCGACTTCATCGAGAAATATAGTACCTTTATCAGCAAGCTCAAACTTACCGAGCTTCTTTGCATCTGCTCCTGTAAAAGAACCTTTTTCATGGCCGAAAAGCTCTGACTCGAGGAGGTCTCTCGGTATCGCAGCACAATTAATCGGCACAAATGGATAATTTTGCCTGTCACTCAGGTTATGTATCGCCCTCGCAAAAAGCTCTTTGCCTGTTCCGCTTTCGCCAAGCAGAAGCACCGTTGTCTTTGTAGGTGCAACCTTCTGCACTATTTGTGCAACATCAGTAATTTTCTTACTTCTGCCAATAATCCTTGGAAATCTGAGTTTTGATGCAAACTCCTCTTTTAACAGGATGTTCTCTGTAAAAAGTCTCTGTGTCTCAAGAGCCCTCTTTATCAGCATAAGGAGGTGATCTGTATCAAAAGGTTTTGTAATAAAGTCAAAGGCGCCCCCTTTCATGGCTGCTACAGCTATTTCAACAGATCCGTAAGCTGTCATGACAATAACAGGTATGAGCTGATTTTCTTCTTTAGATGCCTTAAGGATATCTATACCGTCTTTTTTGGGAAGTTTAAGGTCTGTCAGTACAAGGTCTATTTTGTCCTCTTCCAGATGTCTTATACCTTCCATACCATCTCTGGCAGAGATGACCTTGTAGCCTTCAGATTCAAGGGTCTCCCTGAGCATATCTGCCATTGATTCTTTATCTTCTACTACAAGAATAGTCTCCATATAATATTCACATCCTCGCTTCTTTAAGGGCTTCTTTACAGGCGCATTTTCTTTCAACCGGGATAAGATTAAACGCCTCTTTTACTAGTTCCTTAAGTCGTACAGATGTTCTTTTCATCACCTCTATAACCTCTGTTGTTGTTAGTCTTTTTTCTGTTATCCCTGCGGCATAGTTTGTAACAACATTAATACCAGCAAAACAGAGTTCTGTTTCCCTTACAAGCGATGCCTCAGGCATTGCTGTCATCCCTATAATATCAGCGCCAATGCCGGAAAAAAATTTTATCTCAGCCTTAGTCTCAAGCCTTGGACCATTCACACATACATATGTCCCTGATTTCTTTAATTCTATTCCTGATTTCTTGCCGGCTCCAAAAATAGATGCTCTCAACACAGGGCAATATGGCTCTGTAAAGTCTATATGTGCGACTCCATTACCATCAAAAAATGTTGAATCCCTGCCTTTTGTCATATCTATAATCTGATCAGGAACAATAATTGTTCCAGGCCCTATTTCAGGACTTAAACTCCCGACAGCGCCCAATGATATAATCCTTTCCACGCCAAGTTTTTTGAACCCCCATATGTTTGCCCTGTAGTTTATCTTATGGGGAGGGATATGATGTGGTGAACCATGTCTTGGGAGAAATGCAACCGCCTGCCCTGAAAACTCAGCAATCCTGTAAGAATCAGAGGGATCTCCAAAGGGTGTTGAGATCTTTTTAACCTCATTAATAACAACTCCTTCAATCTCATAAAGCCCACTCCCTCCTATTACTCCTATCATTATAATATATTAATCTCCTTATATAGTCTAAATCATCAGATGAAATTTTAACATATCAGGCTGGAGTAAGGTATAGCACTGTGTTAAATATTACACACTTTATTGACAACAGACAACACATCTATATATATCTAACTTTTTTAATTAAACCAAAGGGGACTTTAATTTTTTGCGAGAACTCCTTTAAAAGCCCATGTCGAACATAATCCGAGCTCTATAAAAATCAAAAACTTTTTGTGGTTCTGCTGGCACTATATTTGCTTTCTTTAATCATACTTTCACTAAATTTTAATCGAACAAACTATGCGTTTACAAAGAACATTAAAACAGGAAGTGAGTTTTGAAGGTATCGGGCTTCATACAGGGCGGTATTCGAAGGTCTACCTTAAGCCGGCACCGAGGGATACAGGTATAATATTTATAAGGACTGATAAGGAATTAGCAATAAAGGCATCTATTGGTTCAGTTACAGATACCGCCTTTTCGACTACTCTCGGATATAATGGAATAAAGATCAGGACTGTTGAACATATCCTTGCTGCCCTTGCTGGCCTCGGGATAGATAATCTGATCGTAGAAGTAAACGGTCCAGAAATTCCAATCCTCGACGGAAGCTCAATGGAACTAACAAGCCTAATCCTTAAAGGTGGAATTGCAAAACAGAGTAAAAAAAGACCATATATAAGGATAACAAACCCGGTAGTCCTTACCGATGGTCATGCTGAGATTGCAGCCCTTCCCCATAACGGGTTGCATGTAACATACAGAATCCATTTTAATCACTATCTACTTGGAGAGCAAAATCTGAGCCTGGAGCTTACGGAGGAAAACTTTGCAATGGAGATAGCCCCTGCACGGACCTTCGGATTTCTTAAGGATGTTGAATACCTGAAAGCTAATGGGTTCGCAATGGGCGGTTCTTTTGACAACGCTATAATACTTGGTGAAAGCGGTATATTAAATTCATCAGGTTTAAGGTTTAAAGACGAATTTGTCCGCCATAAAATACTGGACCTAATCGGCGACCTATCTTTATCAGGATTCCCGATTTATGGTCATATCATAGCGAATAAGTCAGGGCATACTACAAACATGAAGTTCCTGAAAAAGCTACTTTCACACCCAGATTACTGGGAGTTAATTTCAGAAGTCGACCAACAACCAGCATTGATTTACACATAAAAAAACTTATTTATCAAGAACTTACAAATTTTACTTGAATTTTTCAACAGAATCTAGTTTCATAATGTAGAAGACCGCAAAAGGGGAGGCTGGAGAATTTCTTCTCCAGCCCAAAAAGATGTGTGAGCGTGTGGAGGAAACTTATTTCTTCTTTGCGGTCTTCTTTGTTGCCTTTTTAGCTGCTTTCTTAGCTGCCTTTGCCATTAAATATTCACCCCCTTTCAAGCCGCACTTTCCTACTATGGAAGTGCGGAACTCTCTGTGCTCAAAGTCTGCCTATCAGGGTAATCCTTTTGCCTGATAAAATTTTTTTCAGATTAGAATCGCGTTTTTTCTTCTTGAGTCTGTATTCATCTTCATCCATCATAATACAGTCAATCTTTTGATCAAACCTTCTTTCAAGATCCTTAAGTTCTTTTGCAAGTGATGGTAATGCACCAACAACAAAAAGGTCTACGCTATCTACATCATTCCCTTCTGCATAAGACCCATAAATAAAAGCAGCCTTTGCACCAGAAGCCCTTAAGACTGCTTTAAGTGCACCTGGCAGGCCAAGAGACTTTGTTATAAGATTTTTTAGTTCAGAGAACAGAGGTGAATCCTTATTTGCCTGAAAATATTTGAGGTTGACAATCTTTTCGCTGGTCAGTATACCCATCTTCTCAAGGTTGTCGAGCTCCCTCTTCACACCAGATGGATTTTTTCTGAGGAGCTTAGCTATCTCCCTAATGTAGAACTGTTCATCGGGGCTGTTCAGAAGCAGTGAGAGAACATCAGCCCTTATTGATGATGAAAACAAACTTTTTAACATTTACTCACCTGTATAAATTTATACAACAATAAATCTTATTTGTCAACAAAAAAATTACATTTAAGAACATATAATGCATTTTTGTAAACGATCCTATATTGTGAACAGTTGTTCTCAAATTTTGAACTACCGTTTTAATTTAACATCCTTCTGACTTGTTTCAGGTTTCTCAGATCGTCAGATTTTTTCTTTAGTAGAAAATTTAACTAATTGCAATGTTGCAGGGAACTTATATGCCTTGACAATTATATAAATATTTGTTTATATAATATAGAAGCAGTTTTTGGATGGCGGCAATGTTAAAAGAATTTGCGGGATACGTAACCTATAATATCATAAATTTAGAATATGGTTCTCGCCCTGCGGATGTCCTTGATTTCTTTATCTATGACACAATAAAGATATTTTTTCTTCTGACATTAATAATATTTGTTATATCTGTAATAAGAAGTTATTTCCCACCAGAAAAGACAAAGCAGATTTTATCACATAAAAAAGAATTTATAGGTAATATCCTTGCAGCGCTGCTTGGAATTGTAACCCCTTTCTGCTCATGTTCTGCAGTCCCACTGTTTATCGGATTTGTAGAAGCAGGAATACCTCTCGGCGTGACTTTTTCGTTTCTCATTTCTTCTCCCATGGTAAACGAGATAGCTGTTGTTTTACTTTTCGGGCTTTTCGGCTGGAAAGTAACAGCGATTTATATAGGAACAGGTCTCCTCGTTGCTATATTTGGGGGTCTTATTATTGGAAAACTCAAACTTGAAAAATGGGTTGAGGAATATGTTTATAAATTTCACAACGGTCAGGAGTATGAAATAGTCAGGCAAACTTCCAAAGAAAGGCTTCTCTATGCAAAAGAAAATACCAAAGATATTTTGAAAAGGGTATGGTTATTCATTCTCATAGCTATCGGTATCGGCGGATTCATACACGGGTATGTACCTCAGGACTTTCTCGTGCGGTATGCAGGGAGAGGAAATGTTTTTGCAGTGCCGATAGCGGTATTGATAGGGGTACCATTGTATTCAAATGCCGCCGGGGTTATCCCCATAGTCTATGCATTGATGGAAAAGGGCTTAAGCGTGGGTACTGTGCTTGCCTTCATGATGGCTGTCACAGCGTTGTCGCTTCCCGAAATGATAATCCTGAGGAAGGTCTTGAAGATTCCACTTCTCGGCGTATTTGTCGGGATAATGACCGTGACCATTATAGCCGTTGGTTATCTGTTTAATGCGATTTTATAGGAGGTGCATCTTTGAAAACACTTATCATCGAATGGCAGCGATTACTTGATAAACGTAATAAGACGTGCCCGAGGTGTGGTTCAACGGAGCAGGAGGTTGAAAAGGCAGTGCAGAGTCTGAAACAGGTCCTCAATTCGACGGGGATTGATGTCAGTCTGGTGAAAAAGGCAATTAATCCCGTGAGGTTCAAAAAAGATGTTTTGCAGTCGAATAAAATCCTGATTGCCGGAAAAACCCTTGAAGAGTGGCTGGGTGCACGAACTGGGCAAAGTCCTTGCTGTGAGGTTTGTGGCGATGCAAAATGCAGAACTATTGAATATGCTGATCAGACCCATGAGACAATCCCGGCTGATTTGATCGTCAAGGCAGGGCTTCTTGCCGCATCTCAAGTCTTTAATGTGAAACTGCCTCAAGTGAATCAGCGAAAATCAGCACTTAAGCTATTAGCCAAAAAGTGTTGAGGGTAAATTTCAAGAGGAGGATTCGATTATGGAAATAAAAGTGTTAGGCCCCGGGTGTCCGAACTGCCGCATGCTGGAAGAGATCGTCAAGAAAGCGATTATAGAACTCGGCATTGATGCAAAGGTCGAGAAGGTTACAAACATCATTGAGATTATGAAATATACCATGTCAACACCGGGTCTTGTTATCAACGGGAAACTCAAACATTCAGGAAAACCTTTACCAAGTCTTGAGAAGGTAAAAGAACTGATACAGCAAGAAAACATAAAAGGATAAAGCTATGGAAAATGTTCTTACTATCTTTAAAGCACTGTCTGAGGAGACGAGGTTGAGAATTATCAAACTTCTTGAACATGGAGAACTCTGCGTGTGCGATATTGTCGCAGCCCTTGATACTATTCAGCCAAAGGTATCCTTTCATCTTGCTGTCCTGAAAGAAGCCGGTCTCATTAAAGACAGGAAACAGGGCAAATGGGTTCATTACAGCATTGATGATGCGGATATGTTCAGAAGGTTTTTAATCCTTTCGGTAATGGAAAAGATTCCAGAAGATAATGTAACAGAGGATCAAGAAAGGCTTAAAAGATTCTTAAGAAGCAAAACGGACATAGCATTCAAGGGCTATAAGCTCACAAAAACATGAAAGCCGCTTAATCTTAGTGCAAGATTTGACAAAGGTTTGACAAAGGATGGGTATTTGGTTTATTGTTATATCACTATATCGTGATAAAGGGATATAAATATGCTGAGAGATTTTATTAAGTTATCAAAGGCGATATCGGATGAGACAAGGGTGAGGATATTGAAACTCCTTGAGAACCAGGAATTGTGCGTATGCCAGTTAATGTTCATACTGGAAATGGGCCAGTCAACAGTCTCAAAGCACCTTGGAATTCTCAAGAATGCAGGGCTTATTGAAGTGAGAAAAGACTGGACATGGTCTTTCTATAAGCTCTCAAAAGAAGGAATGAATACATATAATCGTAAACTCTTAAAATTCTTATCTTCTATTTTAAATGATGATTCCCTCATCCTGAAGGATGAAGAAAGATTAAGAGAAGTGATCAAAAAGGACATAAAGATCCTTTGCAACATAGGCAAAAGAACATAAACGGGGTGAGATATGCTAATAGTCAAATTCATTGAGGAGGTAAGGGATGCTCAGAAAATTTTTTGAAAAGCTTCACAACTTCAGGTTATTACCTGTATTTGTTATTGTCAGTATGATTATCGGCATTGTCATCGGCAAGTGGTATGGAATTTCAAATTTTGCACTCACTCCGCCCATTGATGCAATCAAATCCATCTTTCACGGGACCTATGAATTCAGCGTGCCGAACATTATTGTGCTTGGAGTCGTTATAGGCCTTTTCATGATGATGTATCCGGCAATGGCGAATATAAAATTTGAAGACCTTGGCAAGGCTGCGAAATCGCCCAGACAGCTTCTCATCGTGGCGTTTTTCAACTATGCTATTGCCCCGTTTTTTATGCTCCTGCTCGCAAAGATATTCCTGCGCGGCGAGCCAGACCTTTACACAGGGCTTGTTCTTTATGGGCTTGCACCATGTATCGCAATGGTCATTGTCTTTACTTATCTTTCCGCAGGGAATGGTCCGCTGGCCATAATCCTGGTGGCTATCAACTCGATAATACAAATGATTCTAATCCCCGTCTATGCAAAACTGCTTTTGGGAGAAGTCAATTTTGATGTTTGGGTAGTCGGGGAAAGCGTTGTCCTTTATCTTGGACTGCCGCTCATAGCAGGTATGCTCACAAGATTCTGGGGAGTAAAAAAACGCGGGGAAGAGTGGTTCCATAAACTGAAGTTTTATCTGGATACCATGTCTATTATCGGACTCCTCTTTACACTTGTTGTGATGTTTGCCTTAAAAGGCGACCTGATCCTTGAAAAGCCCATGTTAATTGTTCATCTTGCAATACCCATGACGCTCTTCTTCTGGATCATGTTTGTTGTCGTCTATCTTACAGGATGGAAGCTGGGATTGAATTACAAAGATGCCGTAGCGGTGGGGTTCAATGCCACGGGAAGGGACTTCGAGATTGCCATCGCCATCGCGATTACCGCGTTCAATCCAACGGTCGCCCTGGCAACTGTCATAGGGCCTTTGATAGAAGTGCCTGTCATGCTTGCCCTTGTATGGTTTGCAAAGAGGACCGAATTTAAACTCTTTAAGGGGAGGGAATAACCATGTATAAAAAGATACTTTATCCGATTAAGTTCGAGGAGTTTTCCCTCGATGTGCTTTCCTGCATTTTGAATTTTAAGAAAGCAGGTACGGAAGAAATAGTTTTGCTTCATGTAATAGATGTTGCAAAAATTCCAATGGATAAATATGAAGGCTTTAGTACCAAGGAAATTGAGAAATTTACAGCAATTGCCGATGCAAAAATGTCCGAGGCAGTCATGACAATAGAAAATGCAGGAATGAAAGGAAAGAAACGAATAGAGGTTGGAGTTCCTTACCGGGAGATATTAAAAGTTGCTGATTATGAAAAAGTATCCCTTATAGTTTCCGGCAGACAGAAAAAGGGAGTCATCGGTGAGATATTTATCGGCTCAAATACTGATAAAATTATTCGTTACGGTAATATCCCTGTATACGTTCCAAAATATCCTGCTTGCTTCGGAGCGGATACAGAGACATGCAAGAGATTCTGCGAGATGCCTTTTAATAGAGTGCTTTATCCTACAGACTGGTCGGATTGCGCAAAAGAGGCACTGCGGTATCTCAAAGGCTTGAAAGATGCAGGGGTTGAAGAGGTGATTGTTGCCCATGTGATGGATGAAAAGGCGATGAGTATGCAATCGCCTGAAAAGTTCAAGGAATTTGAGAGGGCAGATAAAGAAAAACTTGAGGCAGTCAAACAGGAACTTGAAATGGCAGGTTTTAAGGCAAAGACACATCTTCATGTAGGCAAGGCAGGTCCAGATTTAATCAGGATTGCAAGGGAGGAGGATGTATCGCTTATTGTTATGGGCTCTCACGGCAAAGGTTATGTGAAGGAGATTCTCTGGGGGTCTGTATCAAGGAATGCGGTTGAATACAGCGACAGAGCGGTATTACTCATTACATTACCTGCATTGGCTGAAGAGAAAGCAAGAGGATAAGCTGATGAAAAAAAGCAAGGAAGGTATCTGCCAGAACGATGTCTGCATGGTAGGCACCAAACAAAAAATCAAAATGAGTCAGAACACCAAAAATGTAATTCATCTAAGCGTGGTTGGTCTGCTTCTTTTAATTAGCTGGCTCTTTGGAAAAATGTCCATTTTGCCGCTTCGTCTTGTGGACGCCCTTTCGCTCCTGGCCGTTTTTTTGGGATATCCCATCTATATAAAAGCAGCAACGTCACTTATAAAGGGCAAGATCGGTGTGCCGCTTTTTGTGACGATAGCCGAAATTGCTTCTGTTGCAATCGGCGAGTATCTGGCAGCAGGGACAGTCGTATTTATCATCCTGGCAGGGTCGTATCTTGAGGATTTTATCATTGATAGAACACGGGGCGCTATCAAAAAACTCATTGAGATGATGCCCCTGACGGCACGCGTCCTGAAAGAAGGCGGGGAGTTAGTGGTTGATGTAAAGCAGGTAGGAATTGGCGATATTGTGCTTGTAAAACCAGGGGAGAAGATACCTGTTGACGGCAAGGTCGTGTCTGGATACAGCGCCGTCGATCAGTCTTCTATTACCGGTGAATCAATGCCGGTTGACAAGGTTCCGGGAAACGCGGTGTTTGCAGGTACTTTAAACCAGAGCGGTGCCCTTAAGATAAAAACAGATAAAGTGGCAGACGACACTACCCTTGCCCACATGATTCATCTGGTGGAGGAGGCTCAAGAGAAAAAGGCTCCGATACAAAATATAGCTGACCATTTTACCACCTATTTTCTGCCTGCCATACTAATCCTATCGGGCGCTGTTTATATCTTCAGCGGCTCGCTTGTAAGGGCTGTAACCATCCTCCTTGTAGCCTGTCCGTGTGCCCTGGCTCTGGCTGTGCCTATTGCTGTTGTTGGTGCGATTGGAAATGCAGGCAGGAGGGGAATTCTCATCAAAGGCGGAACCTTTGTAGAACGCCTGCAAAACGTTGATACAGTTGTGTTTGATAAAACAGGAACACTTACTTACGGAAAACCTAAAGTCACCGACATTATACCTTGTAATAACAGTAAGCTTGAAGATGTTTTAGAGACAGCAGCAATCGCCGAGAAATTTTCAGAGCATCCCCTTGCAAGAGCAATCATGGTTAAAGCAAAGGAATCAGGCATAGAATCACCTGACCCTGACAGATTTGAGGCAACTGTAGGAAAAGGCGTTATTGCTCAACACGGGGGGCAAACAATCCTGATTGGAACTGTTGAGTTGATGGAAGAGAAAGAGATTGCGGTTTCGGGTAAACACCTGACGACTATTAAGAGCCTTGAGAATAAGGGCGCAACTGTCTTACTGGTTGCAAGTGACAGTAAGTTAATCGGCCTGATTGCGGTGAGAGACGTTGTTAAAGATGGGCTGTCTGAAGAAATTGCAAACCTTAGATCACTGGGGATGAAAAGAATAGCGATGCTGTCAGGGGATAATCGCATTGTGTCAGAGGCGGTTGCCAATTCTTTGGGGATTAAAGAGTTTGCATCCGGCCTGCTTCCGGAAGAGAAGGTGTCATATGTAGACCGATTAAAAAAAGAAGGCCATGTGGTGGTTATGGTTGGCGACGGTGTTAATGACGCCCCGGCATTGGCTTGTGCTGATATCGGGATGGCAATGGGAACCGCCGGCACTGACGTGGCAATTGAGACTGCAGATGTAGCCCTGCTTGGGGACGAGCTTTCAAAGGTAAGGTATACGATAAGTTTAAGCCGCAAGGCATTTCAAAAAATGAGGGCAAACATTGTCTTTGCCATTATCTGGAATGTAATTGGACTGAGCCTAGCGTCCCTGGGCTATCTTACACCTATTCTTGCAGCAATCCTTCAGGAGGCAGGCTGCATTTCCGTCGTCATTAACTCATCTTTACTCCTTTTTTACAGTGACCATTAAGGAGGTTATGGTTGAATAACAGAAAGTTGATAAAGACTCTACTCTTAATTTTTGTGGTTTTCAGTTTTGCTTTGCTTGTCTACAGGGAATTTTCTCCCAAAAGTGAGAGCAATGCCATTAACGTTACAGACACGCGGGGAAATAAAATATCCGTATCCGATGAATCTATGCCAGTTCAGGAGAGTCTGACTGCGAGAGAAGCCACAGGCCGGCAATTGGATAGAGGCTCCTCAATGCAAACTGCAAAGAAAACTCAGACAGCAAAGGTAATTGCATACTATTTCCACGGCACCTTCAGATGCACTACCTGCCGCACTATCGAAAAGTATTCAAAGGGAGCTATTGAACACTACTTCGCAAACGAACTGAAGAATGGAACACTTGAGTTCAAGCCTCTCAATGTTGAAGATGCGGAAAACCGTCATTTCATTCAGGACTATCGGTTGTTTACACGGTCGCTCGTCCTTTCTCTCAATCAAGACGGGAAAGAGACAAAATGGACAAATCTGAAAGAAGTATGGACGCATGTGAGAGACAAAGAGAGATTCTTTCAATATGTAAAAGATGAGGTAGAGATATTCTTGAAGGAAGCTCAATAAATGGAAGCAATCTTTTTGTTTACGGCGATTTGGCTCGGCATATTGACTTCTGTCAGTCCGTGTCCATTGGCTACGAATATCGCTGCTGTATCCTTTATTTCGCGGCGGATTACGCAAAGGAACACCGTATTTTTATCCGGTATCCTCTATACCCTTGGAAGGAGTCTCACGTATATTGTCCTCGGTGTCCTTATCGTAAAAACGCTGGTAGATGTCCCTATCCTGTCGGATTTCCTCCAGAGATATGTCAACAAAATCCTGGGCATCGTACTGATTCTCGTCGGGATGGTACTGCTTGACCTCTTGCGAATACCTCTGACTATTCCATCGGTATCCGAAAACGTCGCAAAAAAACTGGCTGAAAAAGGAACCTTTAGTTCATTGCCTCTGGGTATCCTGTTTGCACTGGCATTCTGTCCTGTCTCGGCAGCCCTGTTCTTCGGAGGTCTAATCCCTATAGCAGTAAAAGCAAAATCGGGGATCGGGCTGCCCCTGATTTACGGTATCGGAACCGGCCTTCCGGTCCTGCTCTTTGCTTTCCTCGCAGCAGCAGGCTCGGGGTATATCAACAACCTCTATCACAGGATTACAAGAATTGAGTTTTATACAAAAAAGATAACGGGCATTATTTTTATTCTGGTCGGCATTTACTATGCCTTAGCTTATATTTTTGAAGTTATTTAAATACTTGAAAATGATGAAAGGAGATAGAAAATATGAAAGTCGAAATTTATGATCCAGCAATGTGCTGCTCTACAGGACTCTGCGGTCCGGTAATTGATCCGGTACTGGTCAAAATGAACGATGCTCTGCTGGCCTTGAAAAAGCAGGGGGTCGAGGTAGAAAGATTTAATCTCGCACAGCAGCCGAAGGCATTTCTGGAAAATAGGAAGGTTGCCGACCTGCTCCATAAAAACGGCAAGAAGATACTGCCGGTAACGTTTGTAAATGGGGAGGTATTACTGAAAGCAGAATATCCTTCTTATGAAAAGCTGTGCGAAGCACTCGGCATAGAACCATTAAAAGAAAATAAGCCTATAAGCATAATGACTGTTTAGGGGGGGGTCATGGTAACATTCACTGATAAAGCAATAGAGAAATTCAGGGAATTCCTTAACGGGAAAAACACACATGGCATCAGGATATTTACAACGGCTGGCGGTTGAGGGCCTTCTCTGGCTATGGACATAGCCGACGGGGCACAAAAGGGAGACGCGACCCTTGAGAGAAACGGCGTAAAGGTTTTTCTGGAAAAAGAGGCGAATAAGCTGCTTTCAGAAGCAACCATGAATTTTTCTGATGACCGGGGATTTATTATTAGTGGCATGCAGCAGACTTCATGCTGCGGCTAATAAAGCGGAGATTAGCGAGGATTCCTTGATAAGGAACGACAAACAGTTTAAGAAGTACCCTCAAAAAGAGCAACAAAGATGGACCGCTCTCGATGTTAAAGGACGAGTGAGGGATGAAAGCTTGTAGATTCAAAAATACCGTACAGGCAATTTTGTCCCCGGCAGGCATCTCAATCAACGGAGATCATCCATGGGACATCAAAGTAAAGAACGATAAATTTTATCAAAGAGCTGTGAGAGAAGGAAGTTTAGGACTTGGCGAATCGTATATGGATGGATGGTGGGAATGTAAATGTCTGGATGAATTTTTCTCCAGGCTCATACCATCCCGACCGGAAGATAAAATCAAAAAGAACTGGAAATTGATTTTTCACATGCTTAATGCAGTGATGCTTAATAAGGGCAGCAAGTCAAGGGCGTTTCAGATCGGCGAAAGGCATTATGACATAGGCAATGAGCTTTACATGAACATGCTGGATAAAAGAATGGTCTATAGCTGCGCTTACTGGAAAGATGCCAAAAACCTTGATGAAGCACAGGAAGCCAAGCTGGACCTAATCTGCAGAAAGTTAGGCCTGCAACCTGGCATAAGAATCCTGGATATCGGGTGTGGATGGGGAAGTTTTGCAAAATATGCTGCGAAAAAGTACGGGGTTGAAGTGGTCGGCATTACTGTTTCTAAGGAGCAAGTTAAGTTTGGAAAGGAATTATGCAAAGGATTGCCTGTTGAAATCAGACTGCAGGATTACAGGGATGTAAATGAAAGTTTCGATCATATTGTCTCTATCGGAATGTTTGAGCATGTTGGACATAAAAATTACAGAACCTTTATGGATATCGTGCATAAATGTATGAGAGATGACGAGTTGTTTTTGTTGCATACAATCGGGAACTGTAAATCCGAGGTAACAACAGACCCGTGGATCGGCAAGTATATCTTTCCAAATTCACTTGTTCCATCGATGAAGCAGATCAGCGCCTCCATAGAGCGGCTATTTGTTATAGAAGACTGGCACAATTTAGGCGCTGATTATGATGCGACCTTAATGGCATGGTTTAAGAATTTCGATTCAAGCTGGGATAAATTAAAGGAAAAATATGGTGAGAGATTTTACCGTATGTGAAAATACTATCTCTTAAGCGGCGCAGGGGCATTCCGCTCCAGATATATGCAGGTCTGGCAAATTATTTTTTCCAAATCAGGAGTCCCGGGAGGATACCATCCAATTCGATAGGGATTTTATTCTACTTTTTGTTATGCACTACTTTTTGTTATGCAGACCCCCCTGATGCAGGAAGAAATAAAGGGGCTGAGCCGGCTGAAAACGGCAGCGCTTAATCTTTAGGAGGTGCAATTATGCCAACTTATGAATTTGTATGCAATTACTGCGGCAATCGGTTTGAGATATTGACAACCTTAAGCCAGAAGGAAAAGGGGCTTGATCTTTATTGCGAAAGCTGCGGAAGTCCTGATGTAAAACAGATTATAAGCACTCTGATGCCTCTTTTGAGAGAGACTGCTTCCGGCGGATGCTGTTAAGAAAATACTGCAAAAGGAGAGAAAATCATGGCGAGGTCTTCAGGACAGGAGAATATCCTGCGTATGAAGATCTCCGCAAGGCGCTTGGTATTGAACCGTTAAAACACAAACCAATGACGCTGTCAGCACAATAAGGAAAGGAGAAATACATGCTTACTTTGACCGACAATGCAGTAAAGCGATTCAAAGAGATACTTGGGGAGAAAAAAGGCAACGATTACGGGATAAGGATATTCGCGGCAGGTGGCGGCTGTTGCGGCCCGTCTCTGGCTATGGATATAGTCGAAGGAGCTGAAAAGGGAGATGCGACCCTTGAGAAAAACGGTGTAAAGGTTTTTCTGGAAAAAGAGGCGAATAAGCTGCTTTTAGAAGCGACTATAGATTTCTCCGATAAACGGGGAATTATTATTAGCGGAATGCCGCGGTCTTCGTGCTGCGGCTGAAAGGAGGAGTAATAATGACGAAATATTTATTTTTCTCAGGCAAAGGTGGTGTCGGCAAAACGACTATGGCATGCGCCACAGCGATCCGTCACGCAACAGAAGGCAAAAAGACATTGATTGTGACGACTGATCCGGCTTCCAATCTTGCCGATGTTTTTGAACAGGAGATAGGACATAAGATTACACCAATCAGAGGCATCAATAATCTTTCTGCAATGGAAATAGACCCTGACGAAGCTACAAAAGAATATAAAGAAAAAATAATCGGACCTTTCAGGGAGATAATGCCCGAGGATGTCCTCGCATCTATTAATGAGCAGATGAGCGGGCCGTGCACAACGGAAATGGCGTCGTTCGACAGGTTCATAGATTTTATGGAAACGGATGAATACGACGTAATCGTCTTTGACACCGCCCCGACAGGCCACACCATAAGACTCCTTGAACTGCCTGTCGACTGGTCGAAGCATATTGAGGAATCGGCCAAAGGAAGCGGACAGACGTGTCTCGGTCCTGTGCAGACAATACAGGATTCAAAAGACAAGTACGACAGGGCAACCGCACTACTGAAAGATTCTGAAAAAACATCTTTCATCTTTGTGATGAGACCGGAGGAGCTTTCCCTTTATGAGACGCTCAGGGCGTCAAAAGAACTTGAGACCATAGGAATAAGGTCAGGGGAAATCATCATAAACGGCATCATACCTGAAGAAGTGAGCGATATCGGTTTTTTCAGAAAGAAATATGAGGCACAACAAAAGGTGATAACGCTGACAGAAGAGGCTATAAAAAAGCCGAAGCGTTACATGTTTCTGAGAGATAATGAAGTAAAGGGTACAGATGCACTTACAGATGTGGGAAGGGCATTGTTTAATGGAAAAATTTCTTCTCTCCGATCGCCATCCGGAGACATAACTTCTTCAGGTGAGTTCACCGTAGAAAAACCGGATATCGATAATCTCTGGCTGCCCCGAAACGAGACAAAGGCGATATTCTTTACGGGCAAAGGCGGGGTCGGAAAAACTACCATATCCTGCATCTCAGCTATATATATATCAGAAAAGGGATACAAAACACTTCTTGTAACAACAGATCCCGCTGCCCACATCGGAGAAGTACTTGATATAAAGGTAGGAAGCGAACCCATAAAGATCACAGAAAATCTTTATGCGGTCATGGTTGATCAGAAGGAGGCATTCAGACAATACAAAGAACGGACATTGAGTGAGGCGAGAGGTAAATATTCCGAGGAAATGCTGATGGCAATGGAGGAGGAGCTTAATTCCCCTTGCACAGAGGAGATGGCAGCCTTTGACAGGTTTATACAGTTCCTCGAGGGTAAAGAATATGATGCGGTCGTTTTTGACACGGCTCCAACAGGACATACACTGAGGCTCCTTGATCTACCTTTTGATTATGCGAAACAGGTGGAGATGATGGTAGGCTGTGCTGAATCTTCCGACGTGAAAGAAGAAGCGGAAAACCGTTTCAGGGCTATTATCAATACACTCCGGGATCAAAAACATACCGTATTCAGCCTTGTGCTTTATCCGGAATCGACTCCAATCCTTGAATCTCACAGGGCGATGCTTGATCTGAAAGAAGCGGGCATCGAGACACAGCTTGTAATCGCAAATATGGTATTACCGGAAGAAGCATGCAGGAATGACTTTTTCATAAACAGACGGAAGATGCAGATACGGTATCTGAAAGAAATCAGGGACAGGTTTAACCTTCCAATGCTTCAGTTTCCGATGCTGCAGGAAGAGATAAAAGGTCTTGGGCAATTAAAGCAAGCACTCATTAACCTTAAGTAAGTCTTTGGAGGAAGGATTATGACGGATATTATCAAAAAGATACCGGGGCGAATGGGTTCTATCGGCAGAAAAGTCAAACCTATGGAAGTATGCGGTACACATACCGTGGCAAGAAAGGAGTGATCATGCAATATAAAGATTATGCAAGCAGAATGATTTCTATTCTGAAAATGGATCACCCTCCTCTTGCAGTAAAACTGTTAAAGGCCGTTGATCCTGTGCCTGAGGGGTTTGACAATACCAAAAGGCTGCGTTTCTGCCAGTCATTAATGATGGCAAAGCATGGACATAAAATACTGCTGACACCTGAAAACATCACCTGTCCTGCTGCTGCCTCTGCATTCGGGTTTAAACCTTTGCCGGAAAAGCTTGCCGGCGGTGAGGTTATGTATACCATGGGACTATTCGGTAATCGGGAGGCAGGTGCCAAAACTCTCGGTCTGATGCCAAGACTAAAACAGGGGGAATGTTCTGCTGTTCTGATAACGCCGCTTGAAAAGGCTGATTTTGAGCCTGATGTGATTGTGCTTGAGGAAAAAACGGAAAAACTTATGTGGATTGGTCTGGCAGACATCTTTAATACGGGAGGAAGGCATGCATTCCAGACCAGCATCTTTCAGACAGCGTGTATCGATTCCACAGTTGTTCCTTATCTTACGGGGAAACTGAATGCTTCACTGGGATGTTATGGTTGCAGGGATGCAACGGATATTCTGGATGAAGAATCCCTGATCGGGTTCCCTGCAAAACGTCTTGAGGAAATAGTATCCTCTCTGGAGAGACTTTCAGAGAAGGCTATTCCCAGAGTCAGGGCAAAAGGAGCGCTGAAGACCCTCGGTGGCTACCATACAGAAGGCAGCGAATAGAAATTAATCAGCCAATGTTTATGAGCATTATTGAAACTATTCAAAAGTTTGTACAAAACGATGCGCAACTTGCACGATTATTCGAAAGGGTCCGGGAATATGCGGAACTTTATTTAATTGCAAAACAGAGGCAAAAAGGTTGTGACGGCATGGGTGAAGTTACCACACTCAAGGATGAATTCATCTATTCCCTGAATGAAATAATCAATTACTGCAAAGAGAAAGGATATCTTTCCGGAGAGATTTTATACGAAACAGATTCGATTGCCCGGGATATTTGCAAGATACAACCGGAATGATTGAAGACACAAGATTTTCATGAAAGGAGGTTTAAGATGAACGATTTTGCGAAACCATGGAGAGGGATACCGAGGGAGTTGATACAATGGAACCCCCAGATTGAGGAGGAGATTTGCATTGGCTGCGGCATGTGTGTGACCGGATGCGGAAAGATGGTCTATAAATTTGACTACGATAAGAAGAAGCCTGTTGTTGTCACCCCTCTGAATTGTATGGTAGCCTGCGTTACCTGTGCGAATGCATGCCCCACTCGCGCTATCAGTTTTCCGCCTCTGAGTTATGTCCACAAAATGATCAAGGAAAATGACCTAATCAAAAAATCACGGGAAGAACTGAATAATAACAAAGAAAAATACGGAAAGAAATAGGAGGATTATATGGAAGACAAGCAGACTTTAATCGATATGTTCAAATTTCACGGCCACAAATGCTGGGCAAGCGCTGCAGGGCTGCGTGCCGGACTGGCTGCATTAAGAGCCCTTGGTGTGGAGCGGAGCGGCGCGAAATCTCTTCATGCAGTTCTTGAAACAGGCTATCACCATGCAGCAGAATGTTTTGGCGACGGCGTTCAATACGCAACCGGATGCACCTTTGGAAAGAGCAACATCTCAAAGGATCCGAAGGGTAAACTGGCTGTAAGAGTGATTGACAAGAAAAACAACAAGGCTGTGCGTATTTCGTTCAAGCCTGTACTCCGCGAAAAGATCAGAAACAGTGCATTTATGAAGAAGCGGGCATCAGCCGTGCCGCCCACAGAGATTCCTGAAGAAGAACAATGGGAAGTCGTATATCTTATTTGGGATGCATATGAAGAAGATGTGCTGAGCATCGGGAAGGTTTACGACTGTGAACTTGCTCCAACTGAAGAACTCATGAGAATGGTGATATGTGACGGCTGCGGTGAGATGGTTGCAGAATCATACATGCGGGTAGTCAACGGGAAGCCTGTCTGTATTGACTGCGCGGGATACGATGTGTAAATTCTGAACCTGATCTTTATTTACTATAATGATAACACTGACAATTGCGGCTGTACTCGTATTTCTCTTCACCACAATCCTTACCATTGCAGGGGTCGGTGCGGCGTTCATATTGATCCCTGTGTTTTTAGCTTTGGGGATTCCGCTTCTAACTGCCATGTCAACTGCCCTTCTTCTGAACTCGGTTGCGATGGTTTTTGCCTCTATAAGTTATGCAAGGGAGAAACTGATTGTCTTTAAGACCGCATTACCGATCTTGATTGTTGCGACAGTCCTCTCCCCTCTGGGCGCAAGGACAGCCGAGCATCTGCCAAAAGCTGTTCTGTTGTGGATGTTTGTAGGGTTCTTAGTTTTTGCCGGTTCGATGATGTTGTTTTATAAGGCGAAAGAACGGGAAGTTGAAACAGACACAAAAAAGCTCATTGGCTATGGGGTTGGTGTAGGTTCCTTTGCGGGGTATCTTGGCGGACTTTTGGGCGTGGGTGGCGGAAATTTCATTGTCCCTGTACTCGTCTGGCTGGGATTTAATCCGAAAAAGGCAGCGGCAACAACAGCTTTTATCGTGATATTCTCTTCGTTCTCAGGATTTTTAGGCCATGCCTCCCTCGGGAATATTGATATAAGACTGTTATTGTTCTGTGCAACCGGATCGGTTGCAGGTGCGCTGCTGGGAGCATATTTGATGAAAAAGAGACTAAGCAGAAAACAGGTAAAAATTGCTATAGGCCTAATACTTTATTTGATTGCGGTGAAGATGGTGTGGGATTTAATAAAATGAGACTTTATATCGGGCCTGAAAAAAGAGATAAATGCCCGAATGAAGAAAAGTAACAATTGTTTTCAACAGGAATGAAGGGTGTTCCAGGAAAAAATCAGTTTTTATTCTTTGAGGAAACAAAGACCGTTACAGTTGAATAATTCCGATGCAATTGCGAAAATAATTATATAAGTAAATATTAACCCGCTCAAGGAGGTAGTTATGAGAACAAGAAGTATAGTTGGTCTGGTTGTTGTAGTGTCGATGTTTTTTACTTCTTCTTTAGCTCTTGCGGCATGGAAGGGCTATAGAGGAAGCGGTGGATGGGGAATGGGAACGTCCTACCAGAGGATGTACAACCCTGCAACAGTAGAAACAGTTTCAGGCAAGGTAGAATCTGTTGATAAAATCACACCCATGAAAGGGATGTACTATGGAATTCATCTCTTATTAAAAACAGACAAAGAGACTGTATCCGTCCACCTCGGCCCGGGCTGGTACATTGAAAGACTCGATATGAAGATCGAAAAGGGTGATAAGGTTGAGGTCAAAGGATCGAGAACAACTATGATGGGAAAGCCTGTCATTATCGCTGCTGAAGTGAAGAAAGGTGACTCATTTCTTAAGCTGAGGGACGAAAACGGAATTCCTGTATGGGCAGGATGGAGACGATAAAAACAATATTTATTGTAGTTATTGTAGCCGCAGCTTTAGCCGCGCCAACAAACAGAAAGCCCTGCTTTGAGCCGGTGCAGGGCTGATTATAAAAGAGGAGGTAAATGATATGAAGATGCAGGAAATCAGGAGTATTGCAAAAGAGAGAGGTCTTAAAGTCAGTAGCAGAATAAACAAGACAGAACTTATAAGGTCAATCCAGAGGGCAGAAGGAAATACAGACTGTTTCGGGACAGAACATGTGAATATATGCGGCCAGACAAATTGTCTCTGGCGTGAAGATTGTATGGCAATGCAAAAGGCCTGAGCATTGGACGGCTGAAAAGATATGGTAAAACGACAACGATCAAAATACTTTCGGGGCTTACGCCAGAGAAAGAGTTGCAGTGAAACTGACGCTGGAAAAACGCCTGCTCCTGAGTTTTACACTCACGCTTCTGATCTTATTCGCTGAGGTTATCGGCGGGATAGTCAGCAAAAGCCTTGCGCTTTTAAGTGACGCAGGACATATGTTCACCGATGTCTTTGCGCTCGGGCTGAGTATGATCGCTATGCGTATCGGCACGAAACCCTCAGACCGCAAGGCGACCTTTGGCTATCAGAGAATCGGCCTTCTATCAGCAGTCATCAATGCGGTAAGCCTCATCGTAATCGCCCTGTTCATATTCTACGAATCATATCATCGGTTTCTTTCACCGCCTCAAATCCATACCACCACAATGCTTATTATTGCTGGAATTGGATTAACAGGCAATATCCTCATAGCCTTGATTCTTGGTCACAGCCATAAAGACCTGAACATCAAAAGCGCATGGCTTCACGTGCTTGGAGATACCCTGTCATCTGTTGGAGTCATCATATCGGGCGTCATAATCTTTTACACAGGATGGCCGTATGCCGACCCTGTGGCAAGCATCCTTATCGGGGTCATTATCTTATTCGGAGGAATCAGGGTAGTAAAGGAAGCGCTTACGATTTTTCTTGAAATGACACCCACGGGGTTTGATGCAGAAAAGATAGTAAAAAAGATTGCAGAGATACCCGAAGTGATGGGTATCCACAATGTCCATCTCTGGTCTCCATCAGACAGGAGCGTGGCATTTTCTGCCCATATATGGGTGCACGACCAGAGATTGAGCGAGGTCGCAGAAATCAGGCGAACAATTGAAGAGGCATTGATAGCAATGGATATCCGCCATATCATGCTTCAGTTCGAATGCGCTGAGTGCGAGACAAACGGACTTTATTGTCAGATTCACATGGAAGAGAACAAACACGATGATCATTACCACTAAAAGCCGAGACACTGAATGTTGATGCTCATTATTCTTCTTGCGACATTTATGGTGAGCCTGATTTCATTGATAGGGATATTTTTTATCGGAATGAAACAAGATACTTTGACAAAGGTGATCAAATACCTTGTCAGTTTTGCTGTTGGAGGGCTTCTTGGCGGTGCATTCTTTCACCTGCTTCCCGAATCTATGGCGTCTGGAGAACCTTCCCTGTTCATCTATGTCCTTTCGGGAATCATGATCTTTTTCCTGATAGAAAAATTGCTGCACTGGAGACACTGCCATAAGGGACAATGTGATGCTCACACGTTCACGTATCTGAACCTTATAGGAGACGGTATTCACAATTTTATTGACGGCATGATTATAGCTGCTTCCTTTGTTACAGACATGCGGCTCGGTGTTATCACCACATTGGCTGTTGCCGCCCATGAAATACCTCAGGAAATCGGCGATTTCGGAATCCTTGTGTACGGAGGGTTCAGCAAATCCAAAGCCCTGTTATTTAATCTTCTTTCAGCCCTTACTGCTATGGCAGGAGCAGTAATCGCTTATTTTTCATTCAATCAAATCGTATGGCTTAAGGGATTTCTGGTACCGTTTACTGCCGGTGGGTTTCTCTATATAGCCCTTGTCGACCTGATTCCGGAGCTGCATAAAGAAGCGGGGAAGGGCAATATCGCTTTGCAGTTTATAGCCATGATCGGAGGCCTTTTATTAATGTGGCTGCTTAAGATTTATTTTGCAGAGTGAATATAAATGAAACTATTTGTAATTATCTTAATGGCTTTGCTCTTTTGTCCGGCTTCGGGATACGGCACTATGGCTGATGAAACGAAATATAGTCATATCATAGAAAACGATGTCATAAGCATCGGAGGGACGTATCGTTTGCGCGGTGAAATAGATGACGAGTTCAACGTAAAGAAATACGGTACCGGCACTCAGGACGACTTTCTCCTTTCAAGGCTGAGATTCGAAATCGATCTGAAGGTAACTAAAAACTTGAAAATACATACCCAGATACAGGACGCAGAGGTTTTAGGATCGCGTCTTTCTGACAAAGACTTTTCAGGGAGCAACAACCCTTTCCATGATCCCTTCGATATCAATCAGTTGTATATTGAATACTGGCCGGTTGAACAATTTGGCATTAAGGCAGGCAGACAGGCGATCTCCTTTGGCGACCGGAGGATTTTCGGTCCGGGCGACTGGGGCAACACCGGCCGCTACGCGTGGGATGCCGTCCGTGTCCTGTACAAAAGCGACAGCATTGACAGTAACTTGATCACTGGCCGTTACATAATTCATGATCCTGATATCTGGCCGAATGAACAGATTAACGGTGTAACCGCACTTGCGACATACAATACCATCAAGAATCTTCCGTTTCAGTTAGATCTGTTTTATGTCCTGAAATATGATGACAGGGGAATCACCAAAGGTGAAAAAGCCAACGGCGATCTCTCTTCGCATTATGCCGGTTTCAGGATTGATGGAAAGAGCGGACAGTGGAACTACGACACAACAATAGTCAAGGAATTCGGAAAATGGGCTACGGATACGATAGATGCTTACGGAGTGGTATTTACGCTTGGATATACCTTCGACACAAAGTGGAAACCTCATCTCATCCTGCAATATGTGATTGGGTCGGGAGATAAAGACCCGAACGACGGTAAACACGGCACATTCGACGGGGTATTCGGCGGGGCAGACACGGTACTTTATGGATGGATGAACCTATTCTTCTTTCAGAATCTCAGGGAACATAGATTGGACCTTGTCCTTACTCCCGGCGAAACCATCACTTTACGTGGAGAGTATCATTATTTCATGCTCGATCAAGCCAAAGATGCATGGTATTTCCCGGGCAATGCACAGCGCAGGGATAAAACAGGTTCTTCGGGACGGGAGCTCGGTCATGAAGTGGACTTGGTCGTGAAAAAGAAGATCTCTGAATACCTGGAAATATTAGGTGGTTACTCCTTTTTTATACCGGGTGAGTTTGTGAAAAATACAGGTCCAAGCCCAACAGCACAATGGTACTTTTTGCAAACAACGGTTTTCTTCTGAGAAAGATGAACCATAATAAGGGTCTCATAATTGAATAGACGTTAATGAAAAAATCTCCCCTCTCCCCTCTTTGCCAAAGAGGGGCATTATTCCTCCCTTTGGAAAAGGGAGGTTAGGAGGGATTTTACAAAGCAATGTCGTCATTATTTAAAAGACTGTTAATAATAAATATACAGGAGGTTTTGAGATGAAGCGACTAATTGTTTTTGTGATGGTTATCGCCTTTTGTCTGGGCGCCTTCATACTACAGGCAGAAAATCAAAAAGAACCGGAGAAAAAGCCTGTAGCATCAGGAGTCTGCCCGCCTTTTTATCTGAAAGATGAGGCAGGGAACATTATCGACCCTGTGCACAATATCAATACAGACAAGCCCTATTCTCCAAAGCAGACCTGCGGTACGAAAGGCTGCCATGATTACAAGAAGATTACGGAAGGCTTTCATTCCCAGCAGGGCAAGGGGGAAAAGGTCCCTGAACTGTTTACACAGCGGTATAACTGGGTCAGTTCACCGGGCAACTATGGCGGGACGTGGTGTTCTCCCGCTCCTTTGTACCGGCAGCTTGCTCCCAAGAAGAATGCAAATGCACGGATGATCGACATGACCTCTTTTGATTTTGTGACCGCCACCTGCGGCAACTGTCATCCCGGCGGCGGTCCTCTTGAGTACGACCGTGAGGGGAACAGATACGATGAGTATATGAAAAAGCAGGGGATGAAATCCGGTGAAGAGAATGGTATGGACGGCGATTATTTCAAGGCACGCTGGATCGATACCGGAGTAATCGAGGCCGACTGCCTTCTCTGTCATATGCCTGAATACAATTTCAAAGAGAGGAACAAACAGCTTGCAAATCTGAATTTCAAATGGGCTGCTACAGCAGGAAGCAGTTTCGGGAATGTTGACGGAAGTATTAAAGACAGTAAGCCTGTGAAAATAACTTATGATAAGAGTAAGTTTGATGAAGAAGGCAAGGTGATCGTTCACATAGCCCCCGAGCCGCGAAATGAGACATGCCTTCAGTGCCACAAGAAGCCTGACTGGAAGAAGCGCGGAGCTGCATTTTCTGCGCGAACAGATGTTCACATGGCTGCAGGTCTCAGATGTGTTGATTGCCACGCCGCAGGGAGCAAGGCTGTTGATAAGCGGGTTCGCGGAAAAGAAGTGCATCAGTTTGGAAAAGGTGACGATCCTTCCGGCTGGGTAAGGAACGATCTTGATAATTCCATGAGAACATGTGAGAACTGCCATATCAAGGGATGGCGGAATGCGCCGAAGGCATCCCATGCCTGGCTGCCGCTGCTGCATATGGAAAAGCTATCCTGTCAGGCATGCCACATTCCCTTCCGTGCAGTGAAGAGCGCATTGGTTCAGGCAAGTGATGTTTTCAACCCTGCGCCCCGTATCACTCCACCTCCCAAACATATATGGACTTTTTACGATCAGGAGATGAACTTCTGGAACCATTACGGCGAACTTGATCTTTTCACGGCAATGGACCAGCCGACTGATGTCACACGGCCTACCTTGATCAGATACAAAGAGAAGATATATCCCGGCAACCGTGTCCACAGTTCATGGGTAGGTTTTGAAGAAGAAGGCAAAAAGGGATTGAACCAATTATTCATGAAGGACTTCTTTCAGATGTGGATGCAGCATCAGTCAGACCCAACAAAGAATTATCCTGAACTATCTCTGATAAAGGATGACAATAATGACGGTATTATCGAAGTAAATAGGCCCGAGGAGATTGATGCACTCTTAACATCAGTAAAAAATTATCTTAACAATACCGGATTCCCGCTTGACGGAAAGCGTCTGGTCTGGGTCTTAGACAGCAAGGCTTACTATTCATCGAAGGAAAGCCGTGAACTGCCGCGTGAAGAGTATGAAGCAACAGCCTATGCATCCGTATATAAGTTTTCCCATGACATAGCGCCTGCAAAAGCGGCTCTTGGGGCAGGCGGCTGCACTGACTGCCACCGTTCAGGCTCTCCGTTTTTTGAAGGCAAAGTTTTGAAGGAGATATTCTCAGCGAAAGACGGGAAGCCCGTTTGGATGGCGAACTATGAGATATTAGGTATTTCAAATTTCCGGATAAAATTAGGTTCATTTCGTGAGGCATTGTTAAAGCCGTTTCTGTATATCCTTACCGGTTTTCTCATCATTCTCACCATTGTAGCAATCTTACTGCAACTGGCAGTAAGAAATGGTATCCTTTCACCTCAGAAAGCGAAACTGCTCGCATGGGTTGTTCTTGCAGGAGTTATTGTCTTCTTTCTGATAGCAGCACTTTCTCCCGGACTTCTGGAATACATGACATTAAGCAGGTTCAGCCTTGATGCAAACCATTTCTGGATAGCAGTGATTGTTTTCTTAATCTCGATTGCAATTATGCTTTCTCAAAAGGTTGACGAAAAAACTTCAGGAATAGAGATCGCAATGAGAAAATTGTTGTGGTTGTTTATAATTGTAGGCGGCGTATCTGGTATGTTTGTTTTGCTGAAGATCGGGGGACTGAGCATTGTAACCCGGTTGGCTTATACGGGATTTGATCTCAGCCTTGTATTCATGGCCATAAGCTCTATCATTTCATTAATTATAAGAATTGGCTCGGATAAAGGCATCCAAAAGTGATCTCATATCCTGATATAAGCCCTGAAATTTTTAGAATAGGCCCATTCGCTGTAAGGTGGTATGGATTAATGTACCTTGCAGGATTTGTCGCATCATACTTTCTTGTAACATATCAGTTAAGAAGAAAAGGACTGAACCTGAACAAGGACATAGTGCTTTCCCTTTACTCATATCTGATAATTGGCCTTGTAGCAGGCGCAAGATTGGGATATGTAATTTTCTACAATTTTCCCCTCTACCTGCAACATCCTCTCGAAATCTTTGCAGTCTGGCAAGGAGGGATGTCTTTTCATGGAGGCTTATTAGGGAGCATCATGGCAGGAATCCTTGCGTGCAGGAAAAACAAGCTTGCTTTCTGGCAAATGTCAGATTTTCTGATTGTTACAGCGCCTATTGGACTTGGGCTGGGGAGAATCGGTAATTTCATTAATGGAGAGCTTTACGGAAGGATTACCAATGTACCATGGGCTATGGTCTTTCCCTCAGGCGGCCCCCTTCTCCGCCACACATCGCAGATTTATGAGTTCCTTCTGGAAGGCGTTGTGTTATTTATAATCCTCTGGAACCTGAAAGACAGGCAGATGAATCCTGGCATCCTGTCTGCCCTTTTTCTAATCCTATATAGTATCTTCAGATTTTTCGTTGAATTCTTCAGGGAGCCTGACCCCCAGCTTGGCTTTATTCTCGGGCCGTTTACAATGGGCCAATTATTGAGTTCCATTATGGTATGTATCGGGGTTGGAGTTTTTTATTTACGGATAAGAAATGAAAAGGATGTACAAAAGAAAAAGTTAGAGGAAGTTTTATAAATTGAAAATAGCATTTGAACCCATAGAATTTGTAAAAACAGAAGAGAGAAACATACCACGGCAGTGGAGTGTCTCTCTCATTCTGAACACATCATATTGGTTATGATAAGATGTGCTATTGAATGTGTCAAAGACATTATTTGGAGTAGTATCAGGATTCCCTGCAAAGGTGATGCTATAAAAGAAATATCCCTGTACACAGCAGAAAGCACAAAGCTAAGAAAAATGTAGATCGTAAAATACAATTGACCCCTTTTCTGCAAATAAAATTGACCCCCTTAGAAAGACTATAATCTCCTT
>PEUB01000054.1 GCA_002780895.1 Nitrospirae bacterium CG02_land_8_20_14_3_00_41_53 | reverse complement strand
CATATAAAGACCGTAAAGCGTAGAAGTTGACCATTTGGGGTCTGCCCTTGAAATGAGACATTCTCAGGGGATCATTGGGGTCAGGTTTGCATATATGCATTCGGGTTGAGTTTAAATTAGAATTTTTTTAATATTCCTGCTTGTTTTAATACCCCGTTGGCAGTATGTCTTGACTTAATTTTACTGTCCACTACAAACCTTCTATTGGTTATCGGGCTGTACCAGATTTCATGGTCTCCCTTCCCATACCTTTCAAAATAACAGCCATATTCTTTTAAAATCTCTTTGAGATCAGGTGCGTAGTCAGCCATCCCTTCGAATTTAGACTTCTACCATTTCTGTACGCTCACTGACTATGTGGAATGATAACGGATGAGGCGGAAATACCACACTATTTGCCTGTAATAATTCAGGAACTATCGTCTTTAGTTTTTCTATTAGAATCTCCAATGTCTCTGCCTCGGTACATAACCCCGGAACCTCCTCACTACTCGCAACCCACACACCAGCCTCAGAGTCCCACATCGCTTTTATTTCGTATTCTGTTTTCATCCTTCCCTCCTACTACCTTTATATGACACTAATAAAGGATAATATATTCGGGGTCGGGCTTGCAAACGTTAAATTTTGCTCATTAAACGCCTTAAGCACCCGGCCAAGTTCATCAAATAGAAGCATATTTCTTGCAAGACTCCATTGATATTCCTCTTTGAGTCGAATAAGGATGTCGTCAGACGAAGCACTAAGTGCTGAGGACTGAGGACTAAGTGCTGAGCTACTAACCGCTGAACGCTAAGCGCTGGGAGCCATTTTGTTATGATGTAATACAGTAATGGGCATAAATCTGCTTGATAGCCTTTGTTTAAAATATTTTCCCATGAGAGAAGAGCGTTCATCTTCTGCCATAATTTGTTTTCTCTATTACCTAACGACTGGCCGTCGGAATAATAGAGGTTTAACAATTCTAAAGGACTGACGCTTAAGGACTGAGTGCTAAGGACTGAGGACTGAGTTCTACTCATTGCTCGTTGGTTTGTATTAGGACTGAGGACTGAGTTTATATTTTTGCTCACTTCTTAGTCCTTTGTTTTTGTACAGATGATCTCAGGCCGCCGATAATGCGAGAAACTTCAATTGCTAAGGTACTCACATGGTCAAACTGTTCCTGTGTGATATAGCCTACATCAAGAGCTATATAAAGTTGTGACCTTACTTCAGCACATGAACCTTTTGCAATAACTATAAATTGATGAAATTCTGACCTACTGCCTCTCTCAAACCCTTCAGCAAGGTTAGACATTATCGAAAGTGCTGCACGCTGAATCTGATCCCTGAAACCGTAGTCTTTTACTGGGCTGAAATGACTATATATTTCCTTAACCAAAGCTCTCGCTTCTTTCCATGAGTCAATGTCTTCGAATTTCTCAATCTTCATTCTCAAAACCCCTGTTCTATGTTCTATGTTCAAAGTCCTGCAAGCTGGTAAGCGTGCAAGATAGCAAGCTTACCAGCCAACAAGCAAGCAAGCACAAAAGCTGACAAGCTACCAAGCTGTCTATCTTGCAATTGATTTTCAGTAAGATATCGTTTAAACTTCATATAAGTAAGAATACTTTTAAACAATATGGAGACAACTATGGATAAAGATAGTCTCTGGATCGTTGAACATTTTAGCGAGCTTGTAGAAAAATATGCTGGTAAATATGTTGCAGTAGTGAATGAGCAATTGGTAGCTGTGGGAGACACAAGGATTGAGGTAGAGAAAAAAGCGCGAGAAATCGAGCCTGAAAAGATACCATCAGTATTGAGAATACCTCGTGAAGAAGATATGGCATGTCTCTTATAGAATTCCCATACACCTCTCATAAAGGGTACCTTATGCCAATTATTCCTGTCACAATTTTTGATCATATCTTTTGGGTATACGTTGATTCCGGAGCAGTTTATAGTGTTATTAATGCAAAAGAGGCTGAAGATATAGGTATTCAGTAGCAAGAAGGTAAAAAACAGATGATTATTGTCGGAGATGGCAGTTTTATCCCTGTATATTTCCACGAAATTCCTATAAAGATTGATAGATGGGAAGTCACCGTCCCCCTTGGATTTTCCGAACGTCTCGGAGTTGGATTTAATCTCCTCGGACGGAAAGGTATCTTTGATCAATTCCAAGTCTGTTTCAACGATCATATTCGTAAAGTAACCTTCCAAAAAATATAACCCTTTCCCATCAAGCTGGCTATCTTTCGAGCTGACAAGCTATCAAGCTGGCTCTTGGCTCACAGTTACTATCCTCTCCTGATTAGTGCATCTAATTTATTTTGCACATAGAATCTAATTTTATGATTAGGAATTCTTTTTGCCCAGTCTTTAGTTCTTTTGATGCTAAAAGATTTGGGGAAATGCAATTCAGGAAAATATTTAAATTGTTTTTTCTTATAAGCAGATAAATATAAGCAGTCAATCAATGCTTTCTCGGGTTCGGCAATTAAAAATCTGCCAGTTCCCTTATACCAATCAAAACCATTAAAGAAAAATGGCGCTAAATGGTGAATAGAAAACGTTCCTAATTTTGTATGAATTTTTTTTGTATGAGCACTTGAGGCAAGGGTAATTTCCTGGGGAATTTGTTCAATTATTCCGTATAAATGTAACGCACTTATAAAAGAAACATATGCGCGATGCCTTGGGAATAAAAAAGGAATAACTGCGTATGAACTTAAATGTTCGTTACCAGCCTCAGCCCAGATACCTCGATATACTTTGAAAATCAATCCCTGTCTTTGCAGAAAATTAAGCGACTGTGTTGTGGCGGATACAGATTTCCCTGAGATAGCGGTTAATTCGCTTGTTGTGAATATGGGACGGTTTAACTTTTTAATAAAAACTAAGATAGATTGTCTGCTCATAGTTGTTTTTGTATTTCCTCAATAAGATTTCCTACTTTTAATCTAACCTCATCCCACACAGATGGTGAATCATATATTTTTTGGTCTTCAGAAGAGAGATAAGAAATTACCGTATCTCGAAATTGTTCAAAACTAATTTCAAACATATTTTGATATGCTCTTGTTAATTTTGTCCTGCTCATCTCTACCGTTTTCGTCTTAAAAGGCTCATACTGAGAACTTAAAGTATATAAATCAAAAATATCTCTTGCCTGAATAATAGAGCGTGAGGCAAGGGCGTCTATCTTCTGCATAAGCGTTGAATCAATATCATAATGAGGAACTAACAAAGGAGCTAATTTGTACACCCTCAAGATAGCATCTGAGACAGGTTGCACTATGGTCCTTCCCTTAAATCCCCGACGTGAAAATTCAATCTTTGTAAAAAGGTCTTCTCCTGCAAAGGTTATCAAATGAATTTTAAATCTCTGGGTAGTTTCAGTCTGTTTTGCCCGCTTAATATCCGGAGAAACAATTCTTTCTATACCAAACACTTTAAGCACATCCCCAAAAGACTTAGCTTCTAATATCCCCATAACTGTATCCTTAAGCATCTCTACCTTCAGGCCTTGAATGTCTAAATCCATATCTTCTGAGTAGCGCGAACTTTTAAAGAAAAAACGGAGGTTTACACCACCTTTAAGTGCATAAAGTTCTGTTTTACATTTTCTGCCAAACCATCTTAAGAATTCCAGATGGAATAACTCTCTTAATTGAAGTGGACTATACACTATTCCTTCCATAATTATGTATTATAATTTAGTTATATCTAAATTCCAAGACATTATTATACTCTCCATTTATACCTTCTCATAAATCATCTTGGGGATAAGAAAACTGCGGTTATTCAAGATAACGCCGATGAGATTGGTTTTCTTTTGTTCCAAGGGCGCAATGGCGCTTTTCGGATCTGGGGATGCTCCCCAAGGTGCCACCCTTTCGTATTACAAGTCATTGCGGCACAGGGCATATTAGAGACAATCTCCTTTACTTCCTTATCGTCCAAAAATCCGCTCTCTTCCCGTCGCCTAATCCTTAAAAATCACCATATGCCTATGCGGAAGAATATTGATGCCCATCTTGCATTTTGCGTAGTATACAGCTGTAATAACGGCGAATAAGACACAGGCTATGAGTAAAAGTTTTCTGCCTTTGGCTTCCAACCCAAAATCTTTCTTGCTTTGTCTGAACTTGCTGCAAGTTATACTGCACCGCCAACAACGAGAATATTCTTATTTGTGTTCATTACAAATAGAGCTACTGGGTTATATTAACATACCCAGCAATCTCGCCGCGTATCTGTCTATGGGCCTACGCCGGCGTTTTACAGATATTCTCAAGGTCCGTGAGATTTATGAATTTAATCGTAAAATCGCCGTATCTACGGCTATAAGGCCGGTCGACATTATGCGAAACTACGTATACCTGCGCCTTATCGTAATGTCTTAAAAATACCTTTACATTTGCCGGATCAAATTCCTTGTCGCGCCATTTGCACTCTATTGCCAGAATTGGAAGACCTCTCCTATTGATCACAAAATCTATCTCGTGCCCCTGTTTATCTCTCCAATAACCGACGTCTCTTGCCTGCCGATGGGCAAATAGCTCATTTAAGACAAAATGCTCCCACAGATAACCCATATCTTCATCTCTGATTTCATGCCAGCCGCGGTAATAGCAAACAAAACCCGTATCAAAACCATATACCTTCAGCGCGGATGTGATCTCATTCTGTCTTCTCGAGCTGAATGGCCGAATAATATACGCCACAAATGTAGCTTCCATCACTTTCAGATAATTAGAAATAGTGGTCCGGCTCGCTTCGCAAGGAGCCGCAAAGCTATTAGCCTCAAATATGCCACCGCTTTGAGCCATAATAAGTTCGAAGAATTTCTGAAAAGAATATCGTTTTTCGAGCCTGAACAATTCCTGTATATCTTTCGCCCAAAAAGCATCTATCCAATCTTGAAAATT
Source organism: Nitrospirae bacterium CG02_land_8_20_14_3_00_41_53 (assembly GCA_002780895.1). GTDB lineage: Bacteria > Nitrospirota > Thermodesulfovibrionia > Thermodesulfovibrionales > SM23-35 > 0-14-3-00-41-53. The sequence goes on along the minus strand of PEUB01000054.1, from coordinate 2,607 downwards.
ACGCTCAGGGTATCGAGTGTGGATAAAAAAGGGCGGCAGCCCGCCATATAAAAATCTGTGTCTTAAATCGGTGTTGCCAAAATACTCACCGTCTACCCCTATCATAGGGGTAAGCCACAACTCCCTTTTCCTGTCGGCCAATGTATCCTTAAATTTTGCCGAGGCGCCAAGAGTCGACGAGCCTGTTGCGATGATCTGTATATCGTGATAATGGTCGGCTGATATTTTCAGTATTTCCGAAGGGTTTGGCAGTCTGTGAATTTCGTCCAGCACTATCCTTCGTCCATGTACGCTTTCTAAAAACGATTCGGGATCTTCCATCATTCGCCTTACACGAGGAAGCTCACAATCAAAATAGTCGATCTCGTCAAAACTCCTGCAAAGAAATGTTTTACCGACGCGCCGGACGCCCGTCAGCCAGACGATCGATTTTTCTTTAAACCGTTCTTCTATGACATTCTTCCAAAATGGTCTATTTTTCATAATTAAAGTATATCATATAGTTTAACTAAATGCAATTCTATTTGCATATAGAAACTATAGCCAAAGTATAAAATGGGGCGATCCTAGGCGCCTACACCCTCTCATAAATCGCTTTCGGGATGGCGAAGGTGCGGTTGTTCAAGATTACACCAAGAATGTTCGCTTTCTTCTGCTCCAGAGGTGCAATTGCCGCCTTTACCACCTGGCGGCGGGTCTTACCTTCGTTTACCACGAGGGCAACGCCGTCTGCATAAGAACAAAGCGCCACCGCATCCTTAGAATCCTTTAAGTTTGCCCCATCAATCAATACTATTTCATACCTCTCCTTGGCTGTCTTAAGCAGTTCAAGAAAAGAAAAAAAAGCGGGAAAAAAGGGGACGGTTCTATTTTTCATCTCATCTGCACTCCTCGAGCAAGCGTGCAAGCCGAAAAGCCTGCAAGCTGGCAAGCGAACAAGCGAGTAAGCTATCAAGCTGGTAAGCCTGCAAGCTAAGAAGCTGGTAAGCGGGCAAGCTGGGAAGTTTATAAGGCAGGCTACCGCCCTTTCAGTTACATAAATGCAACCTAAAGCCTGTTAAAATTAACTGTTCAATATTCAACGTTCTATGTTCTATGTTCTATTTTGATTTTTAAACCTTGAACGTAGAACTTTGTACCTTAAGCGAAAAACGTCACTTCAAAAGGCTCTCGTTTATCTGAACCTTTACATCTTTTTTCAAATCATCAAGCCAGGACTTCAGAGACTGTTGGAATTTCTGGTTCAGTAGTTGGAGCTTTATTGCATCTTTAGCCTGCTCAAAGGAGTAAGAGACTATCCTTCTATCCGTAATCTTGTATATCTCATATCCCCCAGGCATCTTATACGCCTGACTTGTCTCTCCTATCTTCATTTTAAAAACACTATCCCTTATCTCAGGAGGTAACATCTTATAAGTATGTTATTAAAAGCACGTTTGGCTATAGTCATTGTTTAACCCGTATTACGCAAGGGTTAATTGAAGATGTCTGAAAACTGTCATTCTGAGCGAAGCGAAGAATCTCTAAAGGCGAGACCCTTCACTCCGTTCAGGGTGACAAATGGCAATGGCTTTAAAAATACCCTTGCGTAATTTGGGTTTAAAAATGTTCAATGTTCTATGAAATTGGTTGGGGTTGGTTGGGGTTGGTTGGGGTCGCGTCTACATTTGACATTACTGGTTTATTTGGTTTGTTTGATTTCTCTTGTTAATTCAATTGCTTTATTTACTTATTGGTCTCTTATCAGTTTCATCAGTTCTTCAACAGTCACAAAATTATCAAAACCCTTTTCCTTGAGCTTTTCATATAATGTCTTATCATTTGTGCACAAAGGGATTTTGAGTTCAAGGCTTAAAGCCACAAACGGCGTGTCTTTTTCATCTATCTTATTGCAGATATTATAAGCCATCTGCCAGTTTTCTGGAGAGATGGCAAATTTAGGAATAACGGTTATTTCCTCGAAAAGCATTTGCACAAATGTTTTAAACTCATTTTTCTTTAATTTGGTTTTCTTTATCAGGCGGGCTTCATACTTATTTAATTCAGAAAATACTATATCAGGGATAAAAACATCATTTATTTTGAAGATATCTACATAAATCTCTTTACCACTAATAAGAGCAGAAAATATGATGTTCGAATCGACAACAATTTTCATAAAGGAAGTTCTTTTTTATATTCCTTCCAAGCCTCTCTCTTAATCGACCTAACTTCTTTTTCATAATCTACTTTTAAACTGCTCAGTTCCTTTGAAATGCTCTTAAGGAGTCCTTTCATCTTTATCCATTTAAGGGTATGCTCTATTTCTTCCTTAATCTTTGCTTCTCCAATCTGTAATAAATCTTCATCCTTGACTTCCAAGATTATTTTACCCACTTTACATCCCTCCTTTCACGAGTTTTGACTATTTTAACATTTTTAGAGGCTGAAAGGGGGACATCTGGTTTTTATAAAAGAATCTCTCCATGGTCAGGTCTCCACATTTGACTTTCCTCGCTATCGCTCAAAACCCTGCACATGTAAGCCAGCATGCAAAAAAGCATAAAATATATGGCCAAAAGATATACATTAATCAATATGTCTGCTCACAATACCTGCAATATCTTC
>PEUB01000092.1 GCA_002780895.1 Nitrospirae bacterium CG02_land_8_20_14_3_00_41_53 | reverse complement strand
TGATGAAGGATATGAGACATATACTGCTTCATCATCTGAGGAAGGACTGAGGATTGTGAAGGAGTTTACCCCCGACGTAGTCCTTACTGACCTCAAGATGGAAAGGATGGACGGTATAGAATTTATTGGTTCCATTCCCAGAGAGCCTTTTGAGCCATCAGTGGTCATCATGACTGCATACGGCACAATATCCTCGGCTGTAGAGGCAATTAAAAAGGGGGCATTTGACTATCTCACCAAGCCTCTTGATAAGGATGTACTTTTGATAACGGTTAAAAGGGCGGTTGAAAGGGTTGAACTTTTGAAAGAAAATTTACAGCTTCAGAAGGCTCTATTTGACAGGTTCAAAATAGAAGGTATTATCGGCAGTTCAATAAAAATGGTGGAAGCAGTAGAGATTATGAAAAAGGTTTCTTCAAGCACTGTAACTGTGCTTATACTCGGTGAAAGTGGCACGGGCAAGGAACTTGGGGCAAGGGCTATACACTACAACAGCTCGAGGCGAACAAAACCATTCACAGCAATAAATTGCGCTGCAATTCCAGAGAACCTTCTTGAAAGCGAACTTTTTGGCTATGAACCAGGGGCATTTACTGGTGCACTTTCAAGGAAAATAGGGCTTATCGAGGCTACAAACGGCGGCACATTTTTTCTGGATGAGGTGGGAGACTTACCCCAGATGACACAGTCTAAAATATTACGTGTACTGCAGGACAAAGAGATAAGGAGACTTGGGGGAAGGGATACGATCAGGGTTGATATTAGAATTATCGCTGCTACAAATAAAGACCTTGAAAAAGAATTGCAGAAAAGAGATTTTAGAGAAGATCTATACTACAGGCTGAAAGTGGTGACTATAGAACTTCCACCTTTACGCGAAAGAAAGGAAGACATCTTTGCACTAACAGAATTTTTCATAAAGAAATATAACCAAGAATTTGGAAAGAGAGTTAAGGGAGTGGAAGAAAATGCAATGAAGGCACTTATCGAATATCACTGGCCAGGGAATATAAGACAACTCGAATCTGTCATAGAACGTGCAGTACTTATGAGCGAGAGTCCATTTATAAACCTTAAAGATATAAAGAGTGAACTCAGGTTTTCACAGGGGATGGGAATTACTGATTTCGATCTCCCGGACGAAGGAATAATGTTTGAGGAGCTTGAAAAAGAACTCCTAAAAAAGGCCATGTTAAAGGCAAACGGCGTTGCAACAAAGGCAGCAAGGCTTCTTGGAATGAGCTATAAGACCTTCTGGTACAGGTGGGAGAAATTTAATCTCAATTCCCTAAAAAAGGATACCCTTCCCTAAAAAAGGATAAAATATAGAGGGTATTTATATATATCCTATAGTTATTAGGTACTTCCAACCTGGCATACTTATTGTATATTAATTATCTTTGAAGGTAATAGTTTGGGTTATAAACCGAATACACTCTATGATGAAAGGAGGTGATTTTGATGAAAAAGGCAATAGCGATTATCGTTGCAGTACTCTTTGTATTTGCCCTTACCTCGATATCCTTTGCAGCGGAGAAGAAGGCAGCAACTGCAACTGCACCTGCTGAAAAGAAAGAGGCACCGGCAAAAGTAAAGCAGGTTTCAGGCGAGGTTGTCACTGTTGATGCAACAGCTGGGACCCTTACTGTAAAGAGTAAGAAAAAAGAGGTGGTACTTTCAACAAATGACAAAACCGTTATAAAGATCGGTAAAGAAAAGAAAGCCCTTGCTGATATAATGGTTGGTGATAAGGTAAAGGCTAAGTACACCGAGATTGATGGCAAGAATGTAGCAAAAAGTATTGCTGCAAAAAGTATCACTATCCGGCCTGCAGAGAAAAAGACAGTGCCAGCAAAGCCAGCAAAGTCAGCAAAATAATCTTACTTAAAAGATAGGGCACTAAAATTTTAGTGCCCTATCTTTGTCTCATGACAAATTTTTGTCCAGAGTCTTCCTCATGTTATCAGGTATTTTAGCTTAACCTTTTTAACAGGTTATAGCACATGGTATATAATAGTTAGGGAAAAACACAGGAGGTGGTCTTGAAGAAAAGGGTTCCTTTTGAATTCGCCTCTCGCATTAAGTATCTTCCACCTTACCTTTTTGCCTCTATAGACAGGATGAAACAGAAGGCAATAGAGAAGGGTGCTGACCTCATAGATCTGAGCATCGGTGACCCGGATATCCCTACGCCGTCTCTCATAGTTAATGCTATGAAAGAAGCTGTTGAAAAACCTTTTAACCACCGATATCCGTCATACGAAGGTATGCTATCTTTTAGAGAGGCTGTTGCGAGATGGTATAAAAAGAGATTCGGTGTTAAACTTGACCCTCAGACAGAGGTGCTCTCATTAATTGGTTCGAAGGAAGGTATAGGCCATATCCCTTTGGCATTTGTAAATCCAGGGGATACAGTGCTTGTACCATCACCCGGGTATCCTGTTTATTCAACTGGCACCTTGTTTGCCGGCGGGAGGAGCTACACAATGCCTCTCGGGGAAGAAAATGATTTTCTGCCTGATTTCGACATAATACCAAAAAAGGTATTACTTAAGACAAAACTCATTTTTATAAACTATCCCAATAATCCTACCTCAGCAATTGCACCAACAAAATTTTATAAAGAGGTGGTAAAAATTGCCTCAAAATACAACATCATTGTCTGCCACGATGCCTCGTACACAGAGATATACTATGATAAGGAGCCTTTAAGTTTTATGCAGGCACCCAATGCAAAGGATGTGGGCATCGAGTTTCATTCACTTTCAAAGACATATAATATGACGGGTTGGAGGATAGGTTTTGCTGTTGGAAACAGGGAAGTCTTAGCAGGTCTCGGAAAGGTAAAGACAAACCTTGATTCAGGCGTTTTTCAGGCCATACAGGAGGCAGCCATAGTTGCCCTTGGTATGGACAATGATATCCTGTCAGCAATAAGGAAGACTTACCATGAAAGGAGGGATGTACTTTACAACGGATTAAGAAAACTTGGTATGCATCTTATTAAGCCGAAGGCTACCTTTTATATATGGGTAAAAGTACCTTCTCATTTTGATTCAATGGGCTTGGTAACACACATGCTTGACAAAGCAGGGGTGCTTGCAACGCCTGGTAATGGGTTTGGAGAAACTGGAGAAGGTTATGTAAGATTTGCATTAACAGCACCTGTGGATAGGATTCAAGAGGCAGTCAAGAGGATTAGTGGAATCCTTTAAAAATGTCTGTTGTTTACATTGGTATTGGCTCTAATCTCGGCAACAGGCAGGAAAACTGTCTACGCGCAATAGAACTTCTGCAAGAAAAAGGAATCATTGTCACGAAGCGCTCTTCTCTATATGAGACCGAGCCGTGGGGTGTAAAAGATCAACCACTGTTTATAAATATGGCAATAGAAATAGAGACAGGACTTAAGCCGGAGGAGCTCTTAAGAATGTTAAAGGATACTGAAAGAGAGATGGGCAGAAAAGATTCATCAAAATGGGGGCCGCGTATTATTGACCTTGATATTTTACTTTTTGACAATATTGTCTTAAACAACAAAAATCTAAAAATCCCACATCCGTTAATGCATGAGAGGGATTTTGTCTTAAGGCCTCTATGTGAGATTGCACCTGATATAAAGCATCCATTATTAAAATTGAGTATCGGCGACCTTTTGCAGCAGTTACAAAAAGATATATAGTGAAAGCAAAAAATAAGTTTATATCCCCCTCACCCTACCCCTCTCCCGCAAGGGGAGAGGGAACTGTTTTACTATACCCCTCCCTTAACGGGAGGGGTTGGGGGAGGGTGAATTATGTAATTTTATTTAATGCCTTCACTATAGTGTAATCCTGCCACCTTTTCGGGTCAGGAGGGATTCCTTCCGGTGAGGAAGTTGGCAATGATTCCTGCACGACTGTTGACGCCAAGCTTTCGCATCAAAAGCTTCATGTACCCCTTAACCGTATTGAGGCTCAAACCAAGGGCATGAGCTATCTCCTTATTACTGCGGTCTGCGAGGAGCAATCGCGCTATATCCTCTTCCCGATGATTAAGATTCCATTGCCGAAAAATCATGGAAAGATTCACACTATCTGGATTGAACCTTTCGAGAATGAATAAATACTGTTTCTCTTGTTGCTGTAATGCTGATGGTTGGCCTGAGAGGACTATACCCTTCACGGTATATCGCCTCCGCCGGCTCTGAAGCATATCAATAAAACCTGTCCCCTTCTCACCTTCGCCAGACTCCTTCAGCTCATCAAGCTCTTTGTCGAGTAACTCTTTCCATCTTGAACAAAGGAAAGAGATATCAGGGAAGGAGGACGTCTCCTCTTTTGAAAGTGAAGATGACAGAGAAAGGATGTGATAGGTCTCTGCGTTGTAGAACACCTGTTCCTTCGCCGCCTCGGTCTGTGGACGATAGAAAATGAAAGCGGCGGGAGGAGACGATATCCCCTGAATCCTGTCAGAAGAGATGTCAACCATGATTTACATATATCATAAGATTCATAGGAAATCAAGCTCGGTATATACACTTTTGGGTGGCCTCTTTAGAGCCGACCCAATTTTGGTTATTTACACAAGGGCGAAGAGAATGTAATGTAATGTGTTTTACAAATTCCAGATAAAATGTAAATGTAAAGTTTTCACAAATACCAGATGGAGGATTCCCATATGGGTTGGCAGACGGAGGAGAAGAGAGTGAGTATTCGTTATCCTTACACCCGCCCTGTAAGCTATATGGCATTGGGTGAGTCAGGGCGTCCTCCGGATAAGGTTGCCGTCCACGGTGAGATCTTAAACTTAAGTAGCGGCGGGATGAGGATCCGGACGGAGAGACAGGCGCTTGAGGAAGGGACTGTGCTTCAGGTATGGTTCCCGTTATCCGAGCCTCCAGTCACGATACCGGTCCTGGCACAGGTTAGATGGGTGAGAGAAGAGATGCCCGGGGAATACCAGGTCGGCCTAAGGTTTATGATATAGCCATCACTTTATTAAAATTGAGTATCATGAGCTTAATGCAACAACTTTACAAGGAGTCACGAGGTACCCATGGAGTTTATTGATAACAACATATCTTCTTTGCAGACCTACCTCTCAAACCTGACAGGTCTCTCTCTTTCCATTTACGGAGAGAAAGGGAATATCATCCTGCCTCCTATTAAAGAGAATAAGCTTTTGTCAGTTATCAGGTCATCCTCGAGGGGCCGGGATGAATATAACGACTTTTTAAAGGGGTGTATAGAGAAGGCGATTCAAAGAAGGAACGTATCTATCTTTAAAGGTCCTTCAGGGCAGTACCATTTCTTTATACCTCTCCGTGTTGATGATTCAGTCTTTGTTGTCGCAGGTGGTGGTGTATACCTTTCTCAGAAGGAGTTTGAGGATCTTTATGTAAAGGATGCAGAGTCTTATGGTCTGCCTTTAAACCAACTTAAATCATGGTCTCAGGAGATTATCATCAGGGATTATGCAGACATTCAGGATACTGCGAGGCATATCCAGTCCATATTTAATCTTTTTCTCAAGAGCAGCTATGAAGGCATCCTGAATGAGAAGAGGTACAGGTCAATGAAGACCATCCTCAGCCTGATATCTGACATGAAGTTAGATAAACAGGCAGATGGGGTCTATGACATTTTAGTTGATATTATGCTTTTCCTGTTCAATGCAGATAGTATCTCTGTCATGATTAAGGATGATTCGGCAGGCTCACCATTATTCAGGCCTCGAAGGGCTGCAGGCAGGCTGAAAGAACATCTGCAATCAGTGCCATTAAAAGTTTCAGGTATGGTATCCGAGGTGGTTGAAAAACAGAGGCCTTTATATTCTGAAGATGTGATGGAGATATTAAGATTAGGTTTAAGTGATGAGGTCACATCTATTTATGTATTCCCTATAAAATCGGATGGTAAGGTAACCGGACTCCTGGGCACCTTTAACTCCAATATCAAACAGGAGGATGCGGATATTATTTCAGATCTATGCAGGATTACAGGTTTCATCTTCAGACTCATAGAGCTGCAGGGAATTTATGACAAACGGATAAAGGATATAGATGTATTGAATATAGCTGCCACACGCCTCAACCCTGTTAAGGAACCAGAGATGCTTTATGAGACCATAGTGGACACCTCAGTGAATCTGACAGATGCAGAGAAGGGCTCTTTAATGCTGTTTGAAGAGGACTTCCTCACCATAAAGGCTGCAAAGGGGATAAACAAAGGTCTCCTCAGGGAAATAAAGATCAAGATAGGCGAGGGTATTGCAGGTAAGGTATTCAGTGAAGGTATACCACTCATAGTGGATGATATCGAAAAAGACGAGAGGATTCAGCTCAGGAGGAGGCCGAATTACAGGACGGGCTCATTCATAAGCATACCACTTAAGATAGGGGATGAGACCATAGGGGTGCTTAACATCGCCGACAAGATAACAGGAGAGGTTTTCTTAGAAGAGGACATGGCAATACTCCGCTCATTTGCATCATACGCATCTATCGCACTCGAAAGGTCAATGTACTGGAGCCTCGCAGGACATCTTCGGGAGCTCAGCATCACAGACTCCTTAACTGGTATTTTCAACAGACGGTATTTCGAGGAGAGGTTTTTTGAAGAACTCCAGCGTTCTCAGCGTCACAACCTATCCTTTTCGCTGGCTATGATAGACATAGATGACTTTAAACTCTTCAATGACACAGAGGGCCATCTTGCAGGTGATGAGGCATTAAAAAATATCGCTAATATAGCAAAGGAAAGCCTGCGTGTTATTGATGTAATAGCCAGATTTGGAGGAGAGGAGTTTGCACTCATCATGCCCCAGACAGAGAAAGAGGAGGCATTCTTGGTTGCTGAAAGGATAAGGAGGTCCATCAAGGAACAATTGCCCTGCACCTGGAAGGTCTTTCCTAGGAATAACATTACCACAAGCATAGGTGTAGCAACATTTCCATCTGATGGGAAGGACAGGAAGGAACTAATACGGAATTCTGATAAGGCGCTCTACAGGGGAAAGATGGAGGGCAAGGATAAGACGGTTTTATGGGGCAGGTAGAAGATATTCTAAGCCTTCCTGACAAAATCTCCAAAATTTTTTAATATCCTTAGACCAGTTTCCTGACTCTTTTCAGGGTGAAACTGGGTTGCAAAGATATTCTCCTTCCAGACCATAGAAGCAAAGGTTATACCATAATCAGTCGTTGTTGCAACTACATCATTATCATCAGGCACGACATAGAAGGAGTGGACAAAATAGAAAAATGCCTTGTCTTGTATGCCGTCAAAAATCGGCGGCCTTCTTTGAATTTTCACATTATTCCAGCCCATATGCGGCACCTTAAGATTTATCTGAAATCTAACAACCTTCCCCTTTAAGATATCAAACCCCTTGTGAATGCCGAATTCCTCTGATTCAGTGAACAAAACCTGAAGTCCAAGGCAGATGCCGAGATACGGCTTGCCTTTCCGAATTGACCTCACAACTGATTCAATGAGTGACATTCCCTTAAGGTTTTTCATGCAATCTCTAAATGCTCCGACGCCTGGAAGTACAACTCCCTGAGCATTATCCACTGCCCTTGGGTCTGATACAACCCTCGCATTAAGCCCTACTTTAAGGAACCCTTTCTCAACACTCCTAAGGTTCCCCATTCCATAATCCACAATCGCAATCATGTTTTTATTATACAATAGATAGGAGTTCTCAGGACGCAATTCTAAAAAAGTTTATCCAGCACCTTGAGAATACCCCGCACTTCCGAGAAGTGTCGGGGAATACCCTGCGGTCAAGGTGCTTGGATTTATTTGACATTTTGTTGTGCCGCATGCCAAAATAGCTACAGTTTTGGAAGTTTTTGTTAAATAAAGGCCGCAAAGACTTTAGACGCTGCGGCCTTTTTTTTAGTAAGACCAAATTACAAAGATAATGTAATGATATACAACGGGACAGTGAAATAGTTTAATGAGGCCAAGGGATTTGGTTTCGTTACGACGAAGGAAGGGAATCAGATAATTGGAGATAAGAGTAAACGGAAATGACATTGAAAGGGCTTTAAAGATTCTAAAACGACAGATCCAGAAGGACGGCCTTCTGAGAGAACTCAAAGAGAGGCGGTTCTATGAGAAACCCTCTATCAAGCTGAGAAGAAAGCAAAGAGAAGCGCAAAAGAGAAGAATTAAGAACGCAAGGCTGAGAAGGCAGCACAAACCGATCAGATAGGTTTTATCCTAAAGTAACTGCCACATCTTATATCTTTCTGATTATAAATACATCTTTCGTTAGATATACACTTCGTTGACACACCATAATTTTACCTGATATACTCGACTACAGCTGTAGTAATGCATCCAAACTATAATGTTTTTTTTATTTTAATCTGTTAAGATTTATACAAGATGCAAAGTGAACAATCCACCAAGTCTATTCTAATTGTTGAAGATTCCACAACAACAAGGGCACTCATCAGGGCTGTTATAGAAGAAATGGGAGACTTTAATACAGTCGAGGCTGGTTCCGGCTTTGATGCCTTGAAACTCTTACCGACACAAGAATTTGATCTTGTTATAACTGATATAAATATGCCTGATATAAATGGTCTTGAGCTAATAAACTTCATGAAGAATAATCCAAGATACAGCCACCTGCCTTTGATAATAGTTACCACAGAGAGAAGCGAGAAGGACAAAAAGAGGGGCATGGCATTGGGTGCTAAGGCGTATATTACTAAGCCTTTTAAAGCACATGAACTTCAGGAAGTTATAAGACAGGCAATAATGTATGAAAGCATCTAAGAAGGAATTTATAGCAGAGGCTGAGGACCTATTGTTCGAGTCCCAGCAGATGATTCTCGAGATTCAGGATACATATCAGACAGCTTTGAACCCGGATACGGTCAATGCATTCTTTCGTTCGATGCATACACTCAAAGGGCTTTCAGGGCTCTTTGGAAGCCAGGGTATAACAAACCTCAGTCACGCCCTCGAATCATTATTAGATGACATAAGACTTGGAAAGATAGAAGTGACTGATAATGTAATAAATTTCCTTTTTAAGAATCTCGACATACTGAGATCTGCCGTTGACGCGGTTAAGGAAGATAAGGAACAGGATTTAACAGAGCATATTAATGAGATAACGTCTTTCAGGTCATCAATAAAGGAGAGCGCTAGGGGTCCTAATATTAAGGGCCTTATTGACGATTCTATAATAAAGGTACTCTCAGAATATGAGGAACACAGGCTTAAGACGAGTATAAAAGATGGCAAAAGTATCTACCTCTTGAAGGCAATATTTGAACTTTCCACCTTTGACACGTCACTCGAGGAAATAACAAAAACAATAAAATCGAGAGGGGAGCTTATATCCACTCTACCTACGTCCGCGGAGGTGCCTAACGGCTCTATCGGGTTCAACCTTATGTTTGCCAGCGGTGACCACCTGAATGAGCTAAAGGAAGAAACAGGGGGCGATATAGAAGTACTCGTCCAGTCAAAGCAAACCGGACCCCAACCGCAGAAAAAACAGGAACGGTCTATAAAAAGTGCAACAACCACTGTAAGGGTTGATATAGATAAACTTGACAGGATACTCAATACAATAGGGGAGCTTACCCTTGCAAAAGACGCTGTAAAAAGGATCGGATCAGAAATGTCCGAGGTACACCGCTATTCTCCTTTTATACGTGATATTCATAAGATTTCGCAAACATTTGAAAGGAGGCTCGCAGAGCTACAGGATGAGGTCCTTGCAATAAGGATGGTTCCAATAGGTCAGATATTCTCCAGGCTTGCGCAGGTAATCAGGCGTTATTCGAGGGAGATAGAAAAGGAGATAGACCTTTCGCTGTATGGCGAGGATACTGAGCTTGATAAATCATTGGCTGAGGAGATAGTTGATCCACTTATGCACCTGGTGAGAAATTCCATCGACCACGGGTTAGAGACAGTTGAAGAGCGTAAGACAAAGGGTAAGAAAGAACATGGCAGAATTGTTTTAAAGGCATTTCAGAGGGGAAGTCATGTAGTGATCGAGGTGATAGATGACGGCAAAGGCATAGATGTAGAAAAGGTCAGGAAGAAGGCTATAGAAAAGGAGCTGCTTGAACCCGATGCCAATCTCGAAGAAAGAGAGATTATTGATTTCATATTTGCCCCTGGTTTTAGCACAAAGGAGGTCGCGAGTGAGATCTCTGGAAGGGGTGTCGGCCTGGATGTTGTCAAGGAAAAACTTTCCATACTTGGCGGCTTTACAGAGGTCTACACGAAAAAGGATGAAGGGACAACCTTTACACTTACACTTCCGATTACCCTTGCAATAATAAAGGCACTTATTGTAAGGGTTGGTAAAGAGAAGTTTGCCTTACCTTTGACAGCGATATCCGAGACCATTTTAATAGAGCATAAAGATATTCAGACTATAGAGCATAAAGATGTTTATTATATCAGAGGCGAAATGCTTCCGATAATGAATGTCGGGAAAATATTTAACTTGGAAACTGCCCAAAGCGACAGGTCATTTGCTGTTATTGTAGGGCTTGGCATGAGAAAATTAGGACTTCTTGTAGATGAGATCCTGGGGCAACCAGAGATCGTGATAAAGTCGCTGGGTGAATATTTTAAAGGCGTGAGTGGTTTTGCAGGAGCTGCAGAGATAGGGAAGCATGAGGTCATTCTCGTCCTTGATGTTGAGTCTCTTATAGAAAAATCTTTAATAAAGCAGGAAGGCATGTCATATGTATGAGGAATTCTACGGGTTAAAGCAGAGACCTTTTACTAAGACACCTGACCCGAAATTCCTTTTTCTAAGCAAGAATCATGAGGAGGCACTGGCGAGGTTGCAATATGCTGTTGAGGAGAAGGAGTTAATCTTGCTTACAGGAGAGGTCGGCAGTGGCAAGACTACACTTACGCGGGCACTGATGGATTCCCTCGGCGAAAAGTACAGGGTAATACTTATAATAAATCCGCGACTTACGCCAGTTCAATTTTTGAGGACAGTTGCAAAGCGTTTTAATATGGATGTCCCTTACAATTTTAAGGACAACCTGCTTGATACAATTTATGAAAAGGTCTACAAGGACTACGAGACAGGGATATCCCCGGTAATTATAATAGACGAGGCACAGCTGATACCTAATAAGGATACCTTTGAGGAGATAAGGCTCCTTACGAACTTCCAGCTTGACTACACAAACCTTCTCAGCCTTATACTTGTCGGCCAGACAGACTTGAGGAGGAGGTTGAACCACAAGACATATCTCCCATTAAGGCAGAGGATAGGGCTTTTCTATCATCTTAGACCCTTAACTGAAAGTGACATAAGAGGCTATGTAGAGCACAGATTAAGGGTATCGGGTATGGAAGAGACTCTGTTTACAGACGGAGCCCTGAAACGACTTTATCAATACTCATGCGGGATACCGAGGGTGATAAACAGTCTTGCTACCTCTGCCCTTCTTGATGGATTTGGTAAAGAACTGCGGATTATAGACGAATCTCTTATTAAAGATGCAGCAAAGGAGCTCGGCTTGAATGGATATCGCGAAAATTAGGAAAAAGCTGAAAGACACAGAAACAGCCGATACTCAAAAGTCAGAAGTCAGCCCCCCCACCCATCCCTCTCCCTCGAGGGGGGAGGGGAAGGGTGGGGGTGAAAGCCCCGAGGTCCAGACTCCAGACTACGAACTCCAGACTACAGACCACAAAGTAAAAAAGGTAGACACTGAAATAAAAGAAGAAACCGATATAATCGAGATACTCACCTTCAGCCTTTTGAAGGAAGAATTTGCCTTCAGAATCTCTGAGCTCGAGGAAATACGAAGATATCAGAGGATAACAATGGTTCCAAAGATGCCGAACTATCTCCTTGGAATAACCTCGCTCAGGGGCAAGGTTATTCCTGTGATAGACCTCAAGACCAAACTTTTCCTTAAAGACAAACCTTCAGACATTGACCACAGGGGAAAGATATTGATAATCAAAGGGACCAAAGGACCAATTGGCGCAGTAATAGACAAGGTTCTGGGTGTTGTTCGCATTGCAAAGACTGAAATCTTACCACCACCTTCTCATCTTACAGAAACAGAAATTAGATTTATTGAGGGTGTAGCTGTAATAGATAAGCGTTTCATATCAATAATACACATGGAAGATGCAATAAAGATTTAAAGGGTAGTGATTAGGAGGACTTTATGAAGATTGTAAGGCTTGTAAGAGAAAGACTCGAAGTAAAGTATATGGTTTTTGTCATATCGCTCTTGGTAGTTGGCATCCTGTGGGCTGGCATTTTATCTTTTCGCGTAAGAGACAATCTTTATTCTACAGCCGAAGAAAATTTGGACGCAACAGCTACAATTGTCGCAATGGATATTACCCGGGTAATGCATGAGTCTGTTGAAAAAAAGGCAGCGATATCGAAACAGATTATTGATGGCCTAAAAACTGTAAAAGGGATTGAGGATATTAAGATATTAAATTTACAAGGCAAAGAGGCATTTAAGAAAGATTCACCAGCAACCGAATCATCTGTCATGCAGGCCCTTTCTGCTAAAAATACTCCACTATCTTATAAATCTGAGAAGTCTCTTGTTTTTTATAAACCGCTCGAAAACGCTCCTTATTGTAAGGGATGTCATGCCCAGGAAGGTGCTATATTAGGCGGTGTTAAGGTTGCAATATCCCTCGAAAAGATTTATGGAAAGAGTATGAATTTTATCTTATGGACTACAATCATCTCGATAATTGGCATTGCTGTAAGCACCTTTTTTTTCTGGATTATATTAAGGAAGCTTGTGATAGTGCCATTACATACTATCGAAAAAGCTGCTAAATCATTAGCTGATGGAGACCTATCTCTCAGTTTGAATATTACGACAAGTGATGAGATAGGAAGGCTGAGTAAGGCTATCAATACATCTGTGAAGGCTCTCGGAAGTATTCTTCTTAGGGTTAAGAACGGCTCAAAACGGGCTTCGGACGTTGCCGCAAAAGTAGAAGTCGAATTCAAGAAAGTTTCAGAAGGCACAAAGCTTGAATCAGAAGCAATAGCAAATATAGCGACTTCTATAGAACAGATGAATTCAGCAGCAGCAGAGATTTCAGGCAGCACAGACCGTCTTGCAACCTCTACAGAAGAGACGGCAGCCTCGATGGAAGAAATGGTCACGAGCATAAGTCAGGTTGCAAACAGCGCGCAGGAACTCTCAACAACGGTTGATTCAACGTCAGCCTCCATCGAAGAACTGTCTGCAACAATAAAAGAAGTAGCCAATAAGGCAGAAGATCTTGCTGCAGCATCAGAAGAGACACTTGCTGCTGCAGAAGAGATTTCTTCTTCTGTTAAAGAAGTGGAGCAGAGTGCCAAAGAATCTGCGATGCTATCGGAAAAGGTTAAAAATGATGCCTCCACATTCGGGATGGCTTCAGTGGAAAAGACAATAGAAGGAATGCAGAACATCAAATCATCAGTCGAAAAAACAGCCAATTATATGAGAAAACTTGGTGGGAGGTCAGATGAAATAGGCAAGATCTTAAATGTTATAGATGATGTAACAGACCAGACAACACTGCTTGCCCTGAATGCAGCCATACTCGCTGCACAGGCAGGCGAGCATGGCAAGGGTTTTTCGGTTGTTGCTGATGAAATAAAAGATCTTGCGGAGAGGACATCCTTCTCAACGCATGAGATAGCCTCACTTATTCAGGCTGTACAGCAAGAAGTTAGAGATGCTATCCTCGCAATGGATGAAGGTCTCAGGTCTGTAGAGGAGGGTTTCAAGGTTACGAAGGACGCAGGAGATGCCCTGAGGAAGATAGTAGAGAGCTCTAAACAATCAGCAGAGATGGCCTTTTCTATCGAGCGTTCAACAGCTGAACAGGCAAGGGCAACAAGGCTTGTTTCAGAGGCCATGGAAAAGGTAAAAAATATGGTAGCTCAGGTTGCAAAGGCTACCTCGGAGCAAAGCAAGGGCGCCCTTCTTCTCACTAAGGCTACAGAGAAGATGAGGGATGTTGCTAATCATGTTAAGGCAGCAACTGGTGAACAACTAACAAATACCAAGCAGATATCTGAGGCAATAGAGCTTGTGTCAGAGAAGAGTCAGAAAATTGCCAGGGCTGTTAATGAGCAGAAGTCAGGTTCGAGCCAGATATTCAGGTCTATCGAGAAGATAAAGGATATTCCAAAGGCAAATATGAACATCGTATTCGATATTAACCGATCACTAAAAGGTTTATTCAGAAACACTGAACTTGTAACTAAGGAGATGCAAGGGATTAAGTTATTAGAAGAGAGTTTAGCTGTCAGTGCGCCTGCCGATGTTATAGGGTTTGGGATTGAGCCTATTGGTGGTGAATCACCTGTCGAGGTATTAAAAAAATTCAACCCGCTCGCCGAATACCTTAGTAAAAAAATCGGTAAGAGGATTGAATTGAGAGCGGTATCTGATTACGAGGGCGCCATAAGAGACATAGGTCAAGGCATGACACACCTCTGTTTTATGACGCCAACCACTTATATAGAAGCGAATAAGAAATATGGAGTTGATGTGCTTGTAAAGGCATTGACAGAAGGGAAATCATCTTATCATTCAGTAATTATAGCGAAGAGTGACAGTAATATAAATTCTGTTGAAGACATCAAAGGACATACATTTGCCTTTGGAGATCCGCACTCATTGTCCAATTATATAGCACCAAGGATTATGCTTTTTGAGGCTGGAATAGACCTGAAGGATTTACTTTATTACGATTATCTCGGTCCTCACGAGGCAGTATTAAATGCAGTACTTAAAGGTAACTTTGACGCTGGTGGTGTAACAGAGAGCATAGCATATAAGTTCAGGGACAAAGCTATCAAGATAATTAAATTCTCTGAAGATTTACCAGGATTCAGTATATGCGTCAGCAAGGCCTTGTCTGAAAGGGATAAAGCTTCCATAAGGGCGGCACTCACAGCGCTGACAGACGCAACACCTGAAGGTTCTTCAGTCCTCGGTTCTATATATGGACGTTACACTGGATTTGAAGAGGCATCTGACGCTGAATATGCAAATGTAAGGAATATGATGTCAAGGTTAGGTTTGATATAAAAGCAGGGTTAAGAAAGTTAGTTGAAAGGTAAAAAGGAGATGGGGTGAAAAAGTTTGCTGTATTTAAGATCGGCGGAGAAGATTTTGGTGTCGAAATCAACAGGATTGTTGAAATCCTTAAGACACAAAAGATACATTCGCTGCCTGAACTTCCCGATTTTCTATCCGGTGTTATAACTGTTAGGAGTGAGGTAATACCTCTTCTTGATCTCAGAAAGCGGTTTGGCTTTCAGCCCTCTGTAAAAAAGGAGCGTATAATTATAGTACAGTACGATAGCGAGAAAATCGGTCTTCTCGTAGATGAGATAAAAGAGATAATTTCCCTCACCACTGAAGAGATAATAGGCCCACCGTCTATATTTAAGGGGTTAAAAAGAAAGTATCTTACCGGTCTGGGGAAAAAAGGTGACAGAATAATAATTCTTCTTAACATAGATGATCTCCTTACATCAGAGGAGAAGATAATACTAAAGGAATCAGAAGGGATTTTTGAAGAAGATGCAGGATCTGGAAAGCCTACTTAAAGACGATGATGTTGAGGTCAGGAGGGATGTCATTAAGAGCCTCAGGGGAAGGTCTGGTGATATTTATGTAAATTTGCTCCTGAGCGCTATGGAGGACGTGAGTTGGAGGGTCAGGAACACGGCTGCAGATATACTTCTCGAGGAGCATCCGGTCGAGACGTACATAGAAGGATTAATAAATCTTCTTTACCGTGAAGACAATGCAGGCGCAAGGAATTCCGCGATAGAAGCGCTTGTGAGGCTTAATAAAAAGGCAATGCTTTTTTTAATCGAGGCATTCAATACACCTAATAAGGATGTAAGAAAATTCATTATAGACATCTTGGGGGAATTGAAGGATAGCAGGTCCCTGCCACTCATGTTCGATGCATTAAAGGATGAAGATGAAAATGTACGGGCTACAGCTATAGAGCATATCGGCAAGGCAGGTGAATCATCTGTTGTAGATGCCCTGATAGAGATACTCGAAAGTGGCGACATATGGACAGCCTATCCTGCTGCTGATGCACTCGGCAGGATCGGAGACAGGAAGGCAATCTCATCATTAATAAAGGCACTGGATAAGAAGACACTCAGGGAACCCGCTATAAAGGCCCTGAGTCTTATTGCTGACCCCGAGACGCTTAGATATGTAGTCCCCCTTATAGAGGATTCTTCAAAGACTATACAGGAAGACGCCCTTCGGGGAATTGAAAGATTTTATCATAAAGGTCTTAGCGAGGAATTTATAACAGGTGAGATAAAAAGGCTTCTTGGCGATCGGGTCCTGGATATACTCGTTACTCATGCGTGGTCAAAAAAACCTGATGTGAGAATATCTGCGATACTCATACTCGGCCTGATGAAAGATGAACGGGCATACAATCCCCTCCTTGAGCTATCACAAGACGAAAAATTCAAAGAAGATGTCAAAAAAGCGCTTGTCTTTATAGGCAAGGACAGACCAGAATCTCTGCTCAAGCTTTTTGATACAGATAACCTTTACCAGAAAAGGTTCATATGCGAGGTTGCTGGTAGAATAGCCTCTCCTGTTTACTACGACACCCTTGAAAAGCTGCTGGGAAACGAGGATGGACATATCCGCTCTCTTGCTGTAATAGCAATTTCAAAACTCAATAATTTTAAAGCTATAAGTCCTATAAAAAGACTTTTAGCTGATCAATATGAGGATGTGCAAGAGGCTGCAGTTGATGCACTTTCAAATCTAAGGTCAGGTCTTTCTGTCTCTGAACTAATATATTTACTTGATAGTGCAAACCCGGCACTGAGGAAAAATGCGGCTGTGCTGCTTGGAAGAATAGGCACTACTGAGGCGGTGCCGGCATTGGGATTTACACTTAAGGATGGGAATATTGGTGTAAGGAAGGCTGTTGTTGATGCCTTTTCTCATCTTAAAACAGAAGAGTCCATTAGATTTCTCATCCTTGCGCTTACAGATGAGGAGCCTGACATAAGGGTATTATCAGCCCTCAGCCTTGGCCATATTGGTGGTAAAGGTATCTTCGAGTCCCTATCTCTTCTTCTTTCTGATTCAGACGACTCTGTAAGGGTTGCGGTCTCAAATGCCCTCGGTATGCTCAAAGATGCAAGGGCGGTTAAACTCCTTATAGAGCTACTATCTGATAAAAATGGTTTTGTTGTAGCAACAGCAATAGAGTCTTTAAGCAAGATAGGTGGAGACGAGGCAAGATCTGCTTTACTCCGGATGCTTGTTTCTGAGGACAGAGAGGTCAGAAGAACCGCAATAAAAGCACTTTCATCCTTTAATGATGTAGAGGAAGAATTGATTCCTTTTCTGAAAGATGAAGATTGGGCGACCAGGATGTCTGCTGTTGAGGTGTTAGGCAAAATGGCGAAAGTGAAAGTGGTTATAAAGAAGGAACTCGAAAAACTCCTCGACTTTGAAGAGGACCCTATAGTGAAAAAGGTGGTTGAAGAGAGCCTCGGTGTTTGAAAGTGAAGAGTTAATACATCTGCCTGAAGATGTATTCAGGCTCATAAGGGATTTGATAAGGGATTACTCTGGAATATATTTCGATGATGAGTCAAGGTATCTCCTTGAGAAGAGGCTTTCAAGGAGGGTGAGGAACCATCACTTTAGTAGCTTCAGGGACTATTTCAGGCATCTGCTTTATGACAGGAATCGTGACGAAGAACTCGCATCGATAATAGACATCCTAACTGTTAATGAGACATATTTCTTCAGGGAGCAGAGCCAGCTTGAGACATTCAGCGAGGAGATACTGACTGAGCTCAGGGATATAAATAAAGATAAGAAGAGGCTTAGGATATGGTCCGCAGGTTGTTCTACAGGCGAGGAGCCTTATACTATTGCAATGCTCGTGATCGAAAATGGCAATTTTTGTGACTGGGATATAGAGATATTAGGAAGTGATATAAACCAGAGGGTACTACAGGTTGCAAGAAGTGGAATTTACAGAAAGAACTCCTTCAGGACAACAGTGCCTTATTTTATTGACAAATATTTCAAGGAAGAAGACAGCCTTTTCAGGATATCACACAGTGTAAAACAGCATGTAAATTTCAGCTATCTAAATCTTCTTGACCCTTTCAAGGTAAAATTGATAGGCAAAATGGATGTGATATTCTGTAGAAACGTGTTAATATATTTTGATCAGCAGTCAAGGAAAAAAGTTATCGAGATATTCCATGAAAGGCTTATGGATGGAGGTTATTTCCTGTTAGGCCATGCTGAATCTCTTATAAATCTATCCACTGCCTTTACACTTAGACATTTTAAACATGATATGGTTTATCAGAAGCCTATAAAAAAAGGGGTTCATAGAGATGTCTAAGATTAATGTTCTTGTTGTTGATGACTCTGCCTATAGCAGGCAGACGATAAGAAAAATGCTCGAGAAAGACCCTCGCATCGAGGTGGCAGGTATCTCGTCAGACGGCGTAGATGCAATGGCAAAGACCCTTAAACTCATGCCTGACCTTATAACATTAGACCTTGAGATGCCTGGGATGGATGGCTTCAGTTTCCTCAGATGGCTGATGAAAAAGAGACCAACACCAGTGATAATTGTCAGCTCGTATTCCGACTCAAAGACTGTATTTAAGGCACTCGAACTCGGTGCAGCTGATTTTATAGCAAAGCCTCCAAAGATGAACTCAGTTGAATTTCAGAACATGGAGAAGGATTTACTTAGCAAGGTGAAGGGGATAAAAGACTTTCGTATGGATAGACTGAGTAAAAACCTCAAACTTCTTGAGGGAGAGAGAACTCAACAGACATCCTCAGAAAGTTTGGAACATGGTATAGAAGCCGTCGCTATCGGGGCATCAACAGGTGGACCTGCTGCACTCAAGATAATACTTACAAGACTTCCATCCGATTTCCCAGCAGGTATTGTGATAAGCCAGCATATGCCAAGGGGTTTTACTGCCTCATTCGCTGAAAGACTTAATGGAATTTCAAAGGTCCGCGTAAAGGAAGCAAGAGACGGTGACGAGGTGGAGAGGGGTAAGGTTCTTATTTGTCCTGGTGGTTTCCATATGCTTTTTAGAAAAAAAGGGCAAAGGATAGTCGCGACAATTAAAGAATCAAAGAATACAGATAAATATATACCATCAGTTGATATGATGATGTCATCTGCTGCAGAAGTTTTTGGGCCCAAGACGATGGGAGTTGTTCTTACAGGTATGGGTAGCGATGGATTAGAAGGGATGCTGGAAATTAAAAAGAGAGGGGGGTATACTATAGCAGAATCAGAGGATACTGCTGTTGTCTTCGGTATGCCTTCAGAGGTAATAAAAGCAGGTGCTGCGGGGAGGGTCTTGCCTATATCTGAGATACCTGTTGAGATAGTAAAATTAGTCAGGGAAACAGAGCGGATCGATGATTTGTAAAGCGGAGGATTAATGGAAAAAAAGTCAGCTCTGACACCTCGGGCAGAAGAATTTTCCGGTAAACCAGGGGGTTTCGTGTGAAAAATCCGGGATCAAATCGAGGAGCAGAGGTGCCTGACACTTCTGGCATCTCAGGTCATTTAAATTAAAGTCTGATGCCAGTTTTTTTGCATCATAGGCGTTTTCCCTGACTTCAACAATATAGTGTGTGAATTCCTGGACTTTAGGTTTTTGGCTTAGCACCTTTCTTATTTGTTCGACAACCTCATTAGGCTTGGTGGTTGCTTTTACAATATAACCTGCAGCGCCGAGGTTAAGAGCTTTCTCTACTTCATCAGACTGGCCCTTTGCAGAAAAGACCAATACCGGGATGCTCGAAAGTTTCGGGTCTGTTTTTACAACCTGAAGTACTTTGTACCCATCCATGATAGGCATCATAAGATCCAGAAGAATAATGTCGGGTTTTTCCTGCGAGAGGATCTTAATCGCTTCCATACCGTTATCTGCTGTAAGCACATTGAATTGCTCGAATGTCAACTTATTCCTGTACATCTGCTGCACAACCTTTGAGTCTTCAACGAGCAATATCTTGTTTCTCATAGTAAAATTCTATATAAGGGCCAATTTTATGTCAATACATATGATGCTGTTATCTGTTGAAGAGCAGATTATATGCTTTACTGATAAATTTTTCTCCAAAGATTCAGACTTTTTACTGAAGGAGAAACCTCTATTTGGTATTTAATACACAATCCTTTCAAGGAAAAGGCCGCTTGCAGGGGCAGTTGGCCCGGCAAGCCTTCTATCATGTGATTTTAGAATCTCTTGTATCCTCTCAGCCGTAAACCTTCCCCTGCCAATCTCAACAAGGGTACCAACAATATTCCTGACCATATGCCTGAGAAAACCATTAGCCTCTATCCTAATCTTTATGAATTCGCCCTTTATACTCGAAGTCATAAAATCCATTTCCCAAAACCTTTCTACATTCAGAGAAAAAATTTCCCTGATATCATTTTTTATGCTGCTGCCAGTACCTCTAAAAGAAGAAAAATCGTGCGTGCCTATGAGTACCTGCGCTGCTTCTACCATAGACTTTAGCTCAAGGGGCTGCTGAATTATCCATACATATCTGTATATAAATGCTGATGATTCTCTCTGGTTTGCGATGATATAAAAGTAACTTTTTTTAACAGCACTATCTCTCGGATTAAATGAATCATCAACCTCAGATGTATCAAGAACCCTGATGTCCTGAGGGAGCAGGGCATTCAATGCCCTTTTTATGGTTTCCGGGTCAAGCCTCGATTCAGTCCTGAATACTGCCACCTGGCCGAGTGCATGAACGCCTGCATCAGTCCTGCTTGCACCGATAACCCTCGATCTTTCTCCGGTTATTTTTAATATTTTTTCCTCAACGACGCCCTGAATGGTGAGCCCCTTTTTCTGTACCTGCCAGCCCTGATAGGCTGTGCCGTCATACTCGAGGAGGAGCTTGATTTTTCTCATGGTTCAAAATATAGCATACATTATTCTTGAATAATCGGCGCTTAAGGGTTAGAATTATCTCCAATGAGGGTTATAAGAAACAATAAGGCAATGATGGCTTTCCTCAAGGTTCTCAAGGAACGTGCAGCGGGAGGTAGTCAGGAGATTGAGCTTAAGGTTAAGGCTATCCTTGATGATGTGAGGAGAAATGGGGACAAGGCAGTCCTTAGATATACAGAGGCATTTGATTTCCTGAAGGCAAAGGGATTGAGAATAAGGCCAGATGAAATATCAAGATATGCAGAAAAGGCAGATGCAAAAGCAGTAAAAGCCATTAAACTCTCTGCAAGAAGGATAAAGGCTTTTCATAAAATGCAGAAAGAGGAATCCTGGACTTTTTCTGAAGGAGACACAACCCTCGGGCAGTTGATAATGCCAATTGGAAGGATCGGTGTATATATACCAGGGGGTAAGGCTTCCTATCCATCTACCGTTTTGATGAACATTATCCCTGCTCAGGTGGCGGGTGTAAAAGAAATAGCCCTATGTGTACCTACTCCAAAGGGCGAGATAAATTCATATGTGATGGCTGCAATAAAATTGCTCGGGATTAAAGAGGTTTATCAGATTGGCGGAGCACAGGCAGTTGGGGCAATGGCATATGGAACAGAGACGATAAAGAAGGTTGATAAGATTGTAGGTCCCGGGAATATCTATGTAGCAACAGCAAAGAAGATGGTCTTTGGGATTGTGGATATAGATATGATTGCAGGGCCAAGCGAGATATTGATTATTGCAGACGATTCGGCAAACCCGGCATTTGTTGCAGCTGACTTGCTCAGCCAGGCAGAACACGATGAGTTTGCATCATCTATATTAATAACTGATTCCAGAAGGGTGGCAGATGCTGTTGACAAAGAGCTTGAGAGACAAGTTGGCAGGCTAAAGAGAAAAGAGATTGCAAAAAAATCTATTGATAATTACGGCGCTATAATAATTACAAAAGATATAAAAGACGCTGCAGAGCTATCAAACCATATCGCACCTGAACATCTTGAGGTTATGACTGAAGAGCCAATGAATGTTTTACCTATGATTAAGAATGCGGGTGCGATATTTCTTGGAGAGTGGACACCTGAGGCATTAGGGGATTATTCAGCAGGCCCGAACCATACCCTTCCAACAGGGGGGACAGCAAGGTTCTCATCACCACTCGGCGTTTATGATTTTGTAAAACGTTCAAATCTTTTGAGTTTCACAAAGGATGGTTTTTCAAAACTCGCAGAGACTGTTAAGACAATTGCGTCAGTAGAAGGTTTAAATGCCCATGAAAATACAATAACGATTAGGGAAAGAGTAAGAGATGGAAGGATTAAAACAGAACATGAAGGGAAAAAGTAGAGGTCAAATCTATGGACGAAATCAATCTTAAAGTCCTTGAACCGAAAGAAAAGGTTGGTCTTATTATAGTTATAACCGGGCACGGGAAAGGGAAAACAACCTCTGCATTAGGCATAGCGTTGAGGGCTATCGGGTACAATATGAGGGTCTGCATTATTGAGTTTATGAAAGGCGATATCTATTCAGGTGAGATTGACGGAATAAAAAGACTATCTCCAAATGTTGAACTTCATCTCACAGGGAAGGGGTTCTGTGGAATAAAGGGGAACCCATACCCTTACAAAGAGCACAGGGCTAATGCTCAGGATGCATTAAAACTTGCAAAGGAGAAGATGCTGTCAAAAAAATTTGATATCTTAATTCTTGATGAAATCAACAACGCCCTTCAATTGAAACTTGTAGATCTACCCCAGGTACTGGAATTGATAGAAAATAAGCCCCAACTTATGCACCTTATTTTAACCGGAAGGGATGCCCATCCCGAGGTGATAAAAAGAGCCCATACAGTTACAGAAATGAAAGAGATAAAGCATGCTTACAGACAGGGGATAGAGCCGCAGAAAGGAATAGATTACTGAGGATTGTATCAGTGAAACTCCCCCTGTGCGGTAACATCTTGACCGTACAATTTTAAAGATATAATTAAAGGTATCATAACAAAGTACTTGATAAAGATTAACTCAAGTTATATGATATGAACTATTAAGGTATAAGATGGCTCCTGCTGTAAAAGATTATTATAATATACTTGGAGTAAGTAAAAGCGCCTCTCAGGATGAGATAAAGAAGGCATACAGAAAACTTGCGCGCAAATATCACCCTGACTTGAACCCCGGGGATAAGGCTGCAGAGCATAAATTTAAAGAGCTAAATGAGGCATATGAAGTATTAAGTGACCAGAAAAAGAGGGCTGAGTATGACCAGTTTGGCAGTTCTCCATTTGGAGGCGGAGGACCTTGGTTCGAAGGGTCCAGGACTTATGATTTCAGAGATACCTCTGATTTTGGTGGGTTAGGTGATTTTTTTTCTGATCTCTTTGGGGCAAGGTCAGAGGCAATACATGCTAAAGGGTCTGATATGGTCATGGGCCTTGAACTTTCCCTTGAAGAGGCATTCTCAGGCGTGACAAAGACAATCACATTTAACAGGGAGGTTACATGCAGGTCATGTAATGGTTCAGGGGCCGAGTCTTCCCATATATGCGATACATGTAAAGGCACGGGAAGCATAAAAACATCAAAAGGCTTCTTCATGATGTCCCAGCCATGCACTGCTTGCAAGGGCAGTGGCAGGAGGGCAACAAAGGTCTGCCCTTCATGTGGTGGAAGAGGAAAGAATTTTCATACAGAGACGATCAATGTAAAAATACCAAGAGGTGTTGACACCGGCTCCAGAGTTAAATTAAAGGGCATGGGAGGCGCAGGATCAGGTGGCGGCCCGGCAGGTGACCTCCATATAGAAATTACTGTGAGGCACCATCCGATATTTAAGAGAAAAGGTGATGACATCTACCTTGATCTACCTGTGACATTTGGTGAGACAGCCCTCGGAGCAAAGATCGAAGTTCCTACAATAGACGGTATAGCAGCAATGACACTGCCACCAGGTACACAAGGTGGCCAAAGGTTTAAACTATCAGGAAAGGGGTTCCCTTCAGCAAAAACAGGATTAAGGGGTGACCAGTATGTTGACATAAAGATAGTGGTGCCGAAGGACATGAATAACAGGGCAAGAGATGCCATAAAAGAAATAGAGGCTTTATATAAGGAAAATCCACGAAAGGGGTTATTACAAAGGTGATAAACTCAAAGGATAAAAAACAACCTTTATTCATGATAAGCGTAGTATCGAGGATGTTGGGTGTACATCCCCAGACATTGCGGCTATATGAACGGGAAGGACTGATTACTCCCTGCAGAACAAAAAGATCAAGACTCTACTCCGAGGAAGATGTTGAGAAATTAGCCATGATCCTTCGGCTTACAAGAGAGCTCGGTGTTAACAGGTCAGGGGTTGACATAATTCTGAGACTCAGACACAGGTTAGAGATTTTTCAAAAAGAAATGGAAGAGATGATGAGTTTTCTTGAAGAAGATATAAGAAGGGATTTTATCAAGAGGTTTAAGAGGATTTTTTCAGAGGAATAGAAGGAGGGTTTTTAATAATGGATAAATTTACGATAAAAAGTCAGGAGGCGATACAAGGGGCGCAGAGGTTTGCAGAGAAAAAGGGCAATCAGCAGATTGATGCCGAACATCTGCTCTGGGCGCTACTTGAGGACGAAGAAGGCGTTGCCTCTCAGATACTCAAGAGGCTCGGGATTAATACAGCTTCATTGCAACGTGATGTTGAAGAGATAATAGATAAGTTCCCGAAGGTTATTAGTGCAACGCCTTTAGGACAGATCTATATATCGCCAAGATTAAAAGAGGTATTTGAAAATGCAACTAAAGAGGCAGAACATCTTACAGATGAATATATGAGTGTTGAACATCTTCTTATTTCACTTATATCAATAGGCGGGCCATGTTCTGAGCTCTTGAAAAGATATGGGGCATCTGCTGATAAGGTCCTTTCGGCCATGAGAGAGATAAGGGGCGCACAGCGCGTGACAAATCCAACTCCTGAAGAAAAATATCAGGCGCTTAAGAGATACAGCCGTGACCTCACAGAACTTGCAAAAAAAGGAAAACTTGACCCTGTTATCGGTAGAGACGATGAGATAAGAAGGATAATACAGGTGCTGTCGAGAAGGACAAAGAATAATCCTGTGCTTATTGGAGAGGCTGGCGTTGGTAAGACTGCTATTGCAGAGGGGCTTGCACAGAGGATAGTTGCAGGTGATGTGCCGGAGACATTAAAGGACAAAAAGGTGGTTGCGCTCGATATGGGAGCTATCGTGGCCGGCTCAAAATTCAGGGGAGAATTTGAGGAAAGATTGAAGGCGGTCTTGAAGGAAATTGAGCAGGCAGAGGGGAAGGTTATTTTATTCATAGATGAGCTTCACACGATTGTTGGTGCTGGTGCAGCTGAGGGTGCAATTGATGCGTCAAATATCTTGAAGCCACCCCTTGCGAGAGGAGACCTCAGGTGTATTGGTGCAACGACCATTAATGAATACAGAAAGTATATAGAAAAAGACACTGCACTTGAGAGAAGGTTTCAGCCTGTACTTGTAAAGGAGCCGAGCGTTGAAGACACAATATCAATGCTTCGCGGCCTTAAGGAAAGATATGAGGTTCATCACGGTGTAAAGATTAAGGATTCGGCATTGATTTCTGCTGCAGTACTATCAAACAGATATATCACAGACAGGTTTCTTCCTGATAAGGCAATTGACCTTATTGATGAGTCTGCATCAAAACTCAGGATGGAGATAGATAGTATGCCAATAGAACTTGATGAGATAGAAAGAAGGCTCAGGCAGATGGAGATAGAGAGACATTCAGTAACGAGAGAGGAATCAAAGGAATCTAAAGATAAACTCAACAAGATAGTGAAAGAAATGGCTGAGCTTCAGGTGAAACGTGATGAACTAAGGACTCAGTGGTTGAGTGAAAAAGAGATTATTGCAAGGATGCGAGAACACAAAGAGCAGATTGAGAAGACAAAGATAGGGTCAGAAAGGGCAGAGCGTGAAGGAGACCTGACAAAGGCATCAGAGCTCAGATATGGAAAATTACTCGAACTCCAGAGGGCGCTTGAAGAAGAAAATAAAAAGCTTTTTGAGGCACAGAAGAGAAGGAAGATGTTGAAGGAAGAGGTAGATGAAGAAGATATTGCAGAGGTCGTTTCTAAATGGACAGGTATACCTGTATCCCGGATGCTTGAAGGTGAGGTCCAGAAGCTGCTTCAGATGGATGAGCGTCTTAGGCAAAGGGTTGTTGGACAGGATGAGGCGATTGAGGCAGTATCAAATGCAATTAGAAGGGCACGTGCAGGCATACAGGACCCTAACAGGCCTATAGGCTCTTTTATCTTTTTGGGACCTACTGGTGTTGGAAAGACTGAGCTTGCAAGAGCGCTTGCAGAGTTTTTATTTGATGACGAAAACGCAATGATAA
Source organism: Nitrospirae bacterium CG02_land_8_20_14_3_00_41_53 (assembly GCA_002780895.1). Classification (GTDB taxonomy): domain Bacteria; phylum Nitrospirota; class Thermodesulfovibrionia; order Thermodesulfovibrionales; family SM23-35; genus 0-14-3-00-41-53. Next base: position 22,870 of record PEUB01000092.1, on the reverse strand, counting down.
GAATAGATATGTCTGAATATCAGGAAAGACACACAGTCTCAAGGCTTATCGGTGCACCTCCGGGGTATGTAGGCTATGAAGAAGGTGGACAGCTCACTGAGGCTGTGAGGAGGAAACCCTATTCTGTAATCTTGTTTGATGAGGTTGAGAAGGCCCATCCGGAGGTATTCAACCTTTTGTTACAACTACTTGATGATGGAAGGCTGACTGACAGCCATGGAAGGACAGTTGATTTCAGAAATACAGTAGTCATCATGACATCAAATATAGGTGGCGCACATATACAGGAGATGCTCGAAGAAAGGGCAAAGAGGCCGGATGCTTACTGGGTCAGTAGCTTTGCTGAATTGAAGGAAAAGATTATGGAAGACCTGAAGACATTTTTCAGGCCTGAATTCCTGAATAGGGTTGATGAGATTATCGTATTTAACCCTTTGACTAAGGAACTTCTAAAACAGATTGTGGAGATACAGGTGAACAGGATGAAGAGATATATCAAAGAGAAAAATGTTGATATAAAGCTGACAGATACTGCCAAAGAGTATTTTGCAGATATTGGCTTTGACCCGGGTTACGGAGCAAGACCTTTAAAGAGGGCTTTGCAGAGAGAGATATTAAATCCCCTTGCCTTGAAAATCCTTGACAGGACATTCAAAGAGGGAGATACAGTTGAGGTTGATTTTGAAAAAGATAAAATTACGTTTAGTAAAGATATGGCTGTAAAGATAGAAGCATGATTAAAGGGGAGGCGTTTATAAAAGCCTCCTCTTTAATCCTTAATTTTTTCTTGCCGAAATTCCTTCGAACTAATATGATTATTCAAGTCTTATGAAAATAATACACAGGTCAATACTAAAGGAATTAACCTTTACCTTTATACTTACCCTCGCATTTTTAAACCTTATCCTGATGATGGAAAAGCTGCTCAAGCTGTCCAGATTTCTATCAGGCGTCGGTGCATCGATGATAGATATGGCCAAACTTATTTTCTACCTGCAACCGCAGTTACTTTTACTTACAATCCCAATGGCACTTCTACTCTCTGTGCTTCTTACTTATGGACGTCTTAATCTTGATAATGAACTTGTAATATTAAGAGTCAGTGGCATGGGCTTTAATGGTATTTCGAAACCAGTTTTTATACTTGGAACCTTATGCTTTTTTCTGAACATTGCCGTGAGTTTATACATTGGACCAAAAAGTAGTATATGGCTCAAAAACGAGATAAAGAGCGTCATCACAGCCCGTCTCCCCATGGCAATCGAGGAGGGCACTTTCAATACATTATTCAAAGACATTGTTATTATGATAAGGGAAAAGCCATCTCAAGACACCTTCAGAGACATATTTATATATGATGGTAGGGATAAGAATAAACCGAAGGTCCTGATGGCGAAAGATGGGAAGATATATATGTCAGAGGGTTTGAATACAAACCTTTACCTTAGAGAAGGATATATTCATATTGCAAAAGGGGATAGTACAACTGAATTGTTTTTTGAAAGATATAATATGATACTCAGACTCGAATCAGATATTCCATCCAGGAAGAATACAGAGCTTACCCCTTTTGAACTAATAAAGGAGATGAGGGAAGGGTCTAACCATGCTTCATCCCTACAGCTTGAACTCCACAGGAGGCTATCATTGCCTTTATTATGCATAATTATTATTTTCTTAGGACCACCCCTTTCTCTCATGGGGGGAAAATCTGGCAGACTTGGTGGTCTATCCCTGGGGTTAGGGGTATTCACTATCTATTATGTACTTCTGATATACGGTGAAAATCTCGTTAAGGCTGGTAAGATATCTCATTATGTTGGAGCATGGACACCTACAATAATAATAGGACTATTGGGGCTATACCTCTTCAGGAGGGCAAGTAATAAGTAACTAACACAACCCTTAGTGCTTTAAATAATTATGAAACATTCAGGGTTTTACTAAAAATGCTAATATTACAGAGGCATTATCTTAAAGAATTCTTAAAGCTCCTATCCATTATAGGTACGGGACTTGCCCTCATATTCAGTATCCTCGACCTCATCGAAAAGATAAGCGATTTTATGCCTAACAGGCCTTCTTTTAAAAATCTGTTGATGTACACCTTTTTCAACTTTCCTAAATATCTCCTTTACCTTCTTCCTGCTGCCGTTCTCATATGCAGTCTTTTTATATTCAGCCAGGCATCAAGGAACAGAGAATTTGTAGTAATAAAGGCCACGGGTGGGAGATTAAAGGCCCTCTTCTATCCATTTATTATATCTGGCATATTGGTAAGTATATTCGCCTTTATTATTGGAGAGATTGTTGTTCCTGATTTTTCAAGAAGATCGACTGAATTAAAAAATACTCTTACAAAAAAGGATAAAAAAATCATATTTAAAGAGGGTTCTCTCTGGCTAAAGGCCACAGACGGCTCTCCAGTCAGGATCGAACTTTACATCCCGGAAAAAAGACTTGCAAAGGGTGTTAGCATTTTCCTTTTTGAGAAAGGTTTCCTAAAGGAAAGGATAGAAGCGGAAGAAGCAAAATGGGAAGAAGTTCTCGGAGATCCGCTGAGGCGGAAAGGTTCAAAGGGTATATGGAAACTTAAAAATGTAATTATTTATGACATTGAAAGTGGAAAGATCGACAGGATATCGGAGAAGGTATTTTTATATCTTGAGTCTCCTGATTTCTTTAGTAAAGAGATTAAAACACCAGCAGAGATGGGGATAAGTGAATTATACAGATATACACAGAGATTGAAAAAATCAGGGTTCAGGAACACCAAACTCATAGTAGACCTTCACTCGAAGATATCATACCCCTTGATAAACCTCTTTATGATTCTTCTCGGCATATCCCTTTCAATGAATAGCAAGATTGGCAGAGGCCTTTTCGCAGCAGGTCTTGGACTACTTATAAGTACTGTCTATTGGTTTACATACACACTGATGCTCTCCATGGGATATGCAGGAGTGGTGCCGCCAATCATTGCTGCATGGATAGTGCCAATAATATTCGGAATAGTCGCGGTTTATCTATTTAGAAAGATAGAGGAATAGACCTGGTCGCTGTCTCTAAGACAGCAACTTATCAAATGGGTATGACTTCAGGCATGTAAGGAATGCGTCCACAGCGGGGGAAGAGACTAAATTCTTGTTAATGACGAGTGAAATGTTCCTCACCATCTTCTCCTCTTTGAATCCAAGCAGATAAAGTGTTCCATACTTAATTTCCTTTCTTACAGCCCAGCGTGTGATTATCGAGACACCCAATCCATTCTCAACCGCATCTTTTATAGCCTCTGTGCTGCCGAGAACCATGGATATCTTCATGTCCCGTGGCGTAATCCCATATTTTTTGAAAAACTTTTCTATAATCTGTCTTGTGCCTGAGCCAGCTTCCCTGAAGATAAAAGGTTCCTTTACAAGGTCTGATATAGAGACTTCTTTCTTCTTTACCCAGGGATGAGAAGGCGATACAACCAGCAGGAGTTCGTCGGGGATCAGTTTTTCAACAAACATCTTCTGTCCTGTAACATCACCAGCTACAAGGCCAAGGTTAATATTGCCTGAATTAAGCAGTTCGACAACTCTATTTGTATTTCCAACAAGAAGGTGTATCTTTATCTTGGGATGCGTTTTCCTGAAATCTGTGATAACACTCGGAAGGAGGTAGTCACCTATAGTCGAAGATGCACCAATATTTATACTTCCTTTAACAAGGCCTGTTATTTCTCCTATAACCTTTTCTGCAGCTGCATAAAGTGCAAGGATTTCTTTTGCATGTTTATACAGAACCTCCCCTGCAGGGGTAAAGGTAACAGTATTTGATGATCTGTCAAATAATTTTGTCTCGTATCTTTCTTCGAGGGCTTGAATCTGAAGGCTTACAGCAGGCTGTGTGAGATGTATAATTTCAGAGGTTTTTGAGAAACTCTTTGTCTCGGCTACTGTGCAAAAGACTTTTAGTTTATGATCTTCCATTTCTATCTTTTCCCAAAGTTCCCTCTCCCTCGACGAGAGAGGGTTAGGGTGAGGGTGAATTTAAGTGTCAGAGCAGGCTATAAGCCGAGTTCTGTTTGCGTGGTCATTCATCTAAGGTCCGGTGTTGCCACCAGACTCTTGCGGTCGCTACCCATTCCGCCTCCTCGATCCCGACAAAGTCGGGACGGGGATTCGAAGGGGCCCTTCTCCAGGCGGAACCTATTCGACCTTGCTCAAGGCGGGGTTTTCCAAGCTTAAGATGTTGCCATCTCAACTGGTGAGCTCTTACCTCACCTTTTCACCCTTACCCCGCACTTCTGAAAAAAGTGCGGGACGGTTTCCCTTTCTGTGGCACTTTCCTTGGGGTTACCCCCACTCCGTATTATGGAGCGCCTTGCCCTGTAGAGTTCGGACTTTCCTCTCCGCACTTTTTTCAGAAGTGCGGGGCGACCACCTCTCCTGCTCTGACCTATAATAATCTCTTATTATTATATAATAAGCATTTATTTTTTGGAAGAGTCTTTTATATTGTGGTTTTATCTTCCTTTTGGTGTTAAAAAATTATGTGCTGTTTTTATAGTAGAGTATTCTGCGGCATTGAGGGCAATGGATAATCTCTTCATCCTTTTTTATTTCGACAAAGAGCTGGGGTGGTATGTTCATATTGCATCCCTGGCATATTTCATCTTTTGCCTCTATTACTGCTACCCCATTATATGATTCAAACAAGCTTATATACCGTTTATATATTTCTTCGTCAATAACACCAACAATCTTTGACCTTGCTTCCTTAAGTGGCAAGAGTTCTCTCTCTGCCTCCAACATTTCGCTCTCAAGTTTTTTCTTTAATGCCTCGATCTTATCCTTCTCAGTCCTGAACTTTGCTCTACCTAATTCTATTTCTTTTGAAGAGGTATCTATCTCCTCCATAACAATGAGTATCTCATCCTCAACAGTAGAACGCTCCTTGTCTATAGACTCTATCTCCTTTAGATGTGCCTGATATTCTTTATTTGTTTTTATCTCTGTAGTCCGGGCTTTTAGTTTTTTAATCTTTTCATTTATATCATCTAATTCTTTCTCCTTGCCGCGTTTCTTTAATTCAAGGGAGTCATGCCTTTGTTTTATCTTATCAATAGCAGTCTGGGACTCATTAAGGGGAAATTCTGCTTCGGATATCCTTAAGGGAATCTCATCTATCATGCGCTTTTTATCAAGGATTTTTGAATCAATTTTTTGAAGTTCTATTAATCGTTCGAGTTGTTCCTTCACCTTTTCTCTTTTACCCGCCTTTGGCGGGTTTACTTTAAGCTTTCGACTTTAAACCCTTAACCGATTTCCTGATTGAAATCAGCCGAAATCGATTCGTATCGAGCTGGTGGGCCCACCAGGGCTCGAACCTGGGACCAACCGGTTATGAGCCGGTAGCTCTTCCAACTGAGCTATGGGCCCTAAAAATTGCTCAAATTGGGTATCGACTTATTACTATAAACTTGTTGCTATTTTTAGGTCAAGGCTTTTCGATAAATTCCCTGAGCCATTTGCTCCGGGAGGGGTGTTTTAATTTTCTGATCGCCTTTCCTTCTATCTGTCTTATTCTCTCACGGGTAACATCAAATTCCAGTCCCACCTCTTCGAGGGTATGTGGGATGTTTCCACCGATGCCGAACCTTTTTCTTATAATCTTTTCTTCCTTATGGGTTAGCGAGCACAGAATCTTGTCTATCTTTTTTTTCATATCGCCCTGTATCGCAAAATCAAGTGGCGATAACATCGCCTTATCCTCTATAAAATCCCTAAGATGACTGTCTTCTTCTTCCCCGATAGGGGTCTCGAGAGAGATAGGTTCTTTTGATATCTTTAGTATCCCATTCACCTTTTCAACAGGAATTTTCAATCTCTCAGCAATTTCAACAGGTGTTGGCTCCCTCCCCATTTCCTGTACAAGTTCCTTTGTAACCTTTGTTATCTTGTTAATAATCTCAACCATGTGTACAGGTATCCTTATTGTTCTCGACTGATCTGCAAGCGCCCTTGTTATCGCCTGTCTGATCCACCATGTAGCATATGTGCTGAATTTATAGCCGCGTTTGTACTCGAACTTATCAACAGCTCTCATAAGCCCGCTATTTCCTTCCTGTATAAGGTCTGAGAAGCTCAACCCTCTGCCTAAATATCGTTTAGCAATGCTTATTACAAGCCGCAGATTGGCTTCTATCAAAGATTTCCTTACCTCAAATACTTTCCTCTCACCCTGTATCAGAACCCTCAGGGCTTTTTTCATCTCATCAAACTTCATACCAAACAAGATTTCTTTTTTCTCGATTTTCTTTTTACACAACTGACGTTCGTTTCCAATATCAAATCCTGTCGGAATCGACTCGTACCGAGAATGTTTTGCTATTTCCCCTGTACTTATAATCTTCCTATTCAGGGCATCTACCTCTGCAACTGACCGTTTCAATTCTTCAGAGAATACTGTTACAACGTCTTCTTTTAATCTGAGGGAATGTACTTTTTCAAGTATCTGCTCCCTGTTTCTTTCGAGTAACTTGATTAATTCGCTCTGGGTATATTTTCCCCCCTTGTGAGAAACTTTCTTAGAAGCTTTATTCGGTGTATTAAGTGGTATATTTTCCTTTAATTTTTTAAGATATCCCTTTCTTCTCTGATTCAGGTAATTTATTTTCTTTGCAATTTCAAAAAATCTTTTTCTCTCCAAGAGCAGGTCTTCCTCTATTTCTTCTTCGCTATTCTGAATGAGATCTGTAAGCGGGGCCTCTCCATTTCTGACCATCCTGCCTAGGGTTATAAGTTTTTTCAGAACAAAGGGCAGCGAAAATGTTACCCTGTAAACTTTCTCTTTTCCATCTTCTATTTTCTTAGCAATCTCAATCTCGCCCTCTCTTGTGAGCAGTGGCACACTGCTCATCTCCTTTAGATAGATGCGTATAGGGTCTTTTTCGCCTTCTATGAAATGAGGTATCTTTTTCCCCTCTTCTATGGCCTCATCACTCACATCAGCCTTAAAAATTGCATCTCTCTCTTCATCATACTCGTTAAAATAGTCAAAATAATGTTTCATAAATGTGCCTCTTTAATAAGTCTACGCTTTTCTTTCAGTAATGAATTATGAAGTGCTGCATCGTCAGGTTCCTTTGACAATGCCAATTTCCCTCTCTCTTCGAATCTTCGCTGTGCTATTCTACGCAGACAGTCATTGATATTTCTGTCAACATGTTCTAAATCAAATCCAGGGTTAAGCGAGAGTTCTGTAATCAGGGCCCTTTCTGTGTCATCAGACTTAATTAGTAGTGAGTTTACATTTAATTTATCTACAGATGTCTTAATTTTTTTAAATATAGATCTGATGGTTTCATCCTTTAGGTCTTCAATGTCGAGTTTTGGAATCACATTATCAGCTTTTTCAGGGAATGTAATAATCGCACTCAAAAGAAGGTATTCTTCTCTGTCCAAAGTTTTTCTGGCTGGCTCGAATCCTTTAGCAGTATGTAGACCAGGTTTTCTTTTTATCTTTTTAAGTTCACTTCTAAGGACAGATTCATTGATCCTTGACCTGTCAGCAAGTTCACCTAACATTTCATCCGCTATAATCAGGTCCTTTACCACTGCGATCATCCCGAGTGCTTCCCTTACATTATCTATTCTATCTTCCACTGACGTATTCAGGAGAAACTCTATCATTGACACGGTATCGGAAAGCATTTTCTTAAAAGGTTGACTGCCGTTTTTCCTCAAAAAACTATCGGGGTCTTCACCTTCGGGTAATAATAAGATCCTTGCCCTGAAGTCGCTCTCACAAACGATTGATAGAGACCTTCTTGCAGCAGAAATGCCTGCTTCATCGCCGTCAAAGACCAAAACTACTTTTTTAGCCAGTAATTTGAGCCTATGTAGTTGCCGTAATGTCAGGGCTGTCCCTAACGGTGCTACTGTGTTTTTAAACCCGTATTGGCGGCATACTATAGCATCAAGGTACCCCTCAACGATAATGGCATAACCCTTCTTCCTTATCTCATCCTTTGACGAGTTGATTGCAAATAGGGTATCTCCCTTTTTAAATATCTCGGTCTCAGGAGAATTAAGATACTTTGGCATGGAATCATCCATAACCCTGCCACCGAAGGCTATAACATCATTATGAAGGTTAAATATCGGGAAGATAATACGTCCTCTGAACACATCCCTGTAACTTTTTTCTCCGCCTGAGGCGGAAGCGACAGCAAGCCCGGCATCCTTTATCAAGGAATCGGTGTAGCCTCTGTTTTTTAAATATTTAAATAGTGCATCCCATTCATTAGTCGCATAGCCTATGTGAAAACTATCAATGGATGTTTCATTAACCCCCCTGTTCTTAAGATATGTCTGTGCCGACTCTGAAGATTTTAAGTTCCTGATAAAAAATTTCATTGCCTCACTCTGGATATGGAGTATTTTTTCACGCCTTTCAGATGTACCTTTATCAAACCTGGGTTCGGTTATCTCAATACCAGCCTTTTTAGCAATATATCTTGTCGCTTCATTGAACGAGAGGTTGTCATGTTTCATCAAAAAACTAATTACGTCACCGCCAATGCCGCATCCGAAACAGTGAAATATCTGTTTGGCCTGGTTGACCATAAACGAGGGGGTTTTTTCAGAGTGGAAGGGACAGAGACCTTTATAGTTCTGGCCTGATTTCTTTAACTGGACATAATCGGATATAAAATCAACGATGTCTATTCTAGACTTTATTTCTTCGAGTAGCCTTTCAGTCTTCATTAAGCTCGGTTGCGAGTCGATTCCGACCTGCTAAATCTATTGAACCCGGAGCACCCTAATATTTCCAATGAATCATCTTTTGAAATCTCATCTATGAGTAAGTTCAGACCAATAGTATCACTCGAAATATGCCCTGCAACAATAACATTCAGGTGGTTTTTTTCCGCCTCTTTACGGTGATCCTCACTGATGTGCATCGCTACTATTGTGCTCACTCCACCTGTTGTGAGGCTTTCAAATATATCCTTCGCCCCCTCTGTGCCACCTGTCATATCGACAAAGATCTTTCCAGCCTTCCTGTTCTTTGAACCGAGAATGATCTTTGGGCTGACACTATTTGTCCCTGCAGATTTGTATTCGGGGATGTTTTTGAGAATATCGAGCACATCAGACAAAAGATATGGTTTCTTTTCATCAAATAGACGCTGGAGATAGCTTGCGACCATATTGTCAGCCGGCGTATGAAGACAAAGGAAGGGGATGCCGAGAAGCCTTGCTGCATCTACCGCCCTTGCATGGTTAACTGGCATCAACTTTCTCTCTACCTCTTTTATCCTCACATCCATAAGTCCCTCAGCAATATTAATAGGGACACCAAATCTGTTTAATATATCTGACTGCATCTGCATTACAGTATAAAGGTTTGCATATGCCCTTCCTTCAGGGTGATGCGAAAGGAGGAGGTCAACTCGTCTGCCTTTTGACCTCAGGTTATCAGCGAGCAGTATCTCCCCAACCTCAATATCTATGCCGACGAGGATACTTTTAATCTCTTCATCACCCGTCCCATAGAGAATCCTTGAATCAGAATATGGATTCTGGAAAGACTCCTGGTCAAAAAGTTCCCTTTCATCTGGTTTAAGCTCATCAAAGTCTTTTTTACTGCGTTCCAGATACTTCAGGACTATGTCTCTGCCACGAGGATCGTTTTCTATCCCGGTTTCTATGGCCTTTGTGTAAATGTCTCTTAGCTTCATATGATTCTCATCTTACCGCCAGCCTGACCTTTTTAATGGCTTTCTCACGAGCAGCAATCGCCTTTTTTTTCTTCTTTACGCTTGGCTTCTCATAATGCTCCCTTTTCTTTATCTCTGAGAGGATTCCTTCTTTTTCACACTGTCTTTTAAACTTTTTAATCGCATTTTCAAAAGATTCACTCTCACGTACCCTTACATAGGGCATCCATATACCCCTCCTCCCTGTTTAAAAAATTGAACGTAATTTTAACAATTCAATAATTCACTTGTCAATGTAAACCCCTTATTTTTTATCCTTTTTCTATTCTTGGAAACAGTGCCGTACCTTTTCTGATCGTTGTCCCGGGTTTCAGTCTTCCCCATCTTGTGCCATTATCAAGATTTATTTTTGATAGTTTTTCTTCAACATTAAGCTGTTCCCACATCTTTTCTGCTGCTGCTGGCATAAAAGGGAAGAGATAGACCGCTATGATTCTAATCGCCTCAGCAAGTGTATAAAGCACACTTGAGAGTTTATCAATATTATTTGCCTTCCTCAGGTTCCATGGAGCTTCATCTTCGATTAATTTATTTGCATCATTAATTGCCTCCCAGATTTTATCGAGGGCGTGACCAAACGATAATTTTTCCATTAAAACATCAAATTTTTCCTTGATACTCTCTATGCGATTTTTAAGGTGAATTTCTCTAAGCACATCAACTGATCCATTAATGTCATAAGGAGGCGGCTGAGGGATTTTTCCTTCAAAATACTTTTCGATCATTACCAGTGTCCTGTATAGAAGATTTCCAAGGTCATTCGCAAGGTCAGTGTTGATACGTTTTATCATTGCCTCATCAGAGAAGTCTCCATCAAGGCCAAATGGTACTTCCCTGAAAAGAAAGTATCTGAAGGCATCAACACCGTATTTTTCCACAACTTTATTAGGGTCGACAACATTGCCAACAGACTTGGACATCTTCTTCCCTTCAACAGTCCACCACCCATGTGCAAAGATGTTTTTTGGCAGAGATAATTCAAGTGCCATCAGCATAGTTGACCAGTAAATAGCATGTATTATTAGGATGTCCTTACCTATCAGGTGATGTTCGGGAGGCCACCAGTCTTCAGATGTGAGATTTTCACCCCCACCCTTCCCCTCCCCCCTCGAGGGGGAGGGCTGGGTGGGGGGGGCTGTGTCCTGTACTCTGTGTTCTGGGGCAAGATACTTTGTCGCTGAGTAGTAATTTATAAGTGCATCAAACCATACATAGGTTACAAAGCTGTCATCGAAAGGCAGTGATATACCCCAGGAAAGTCTATGCTTTGGTCTTGATATGCAGAGGTCACCGAGTGGGTTATTTTTTAAAAACCCGAGAACCTCATTTTTCCGTGTTTCTGGAAGTATATAATACGGATTTTCATCAATGTATTTTAAAAGCCTTTCCTGGTACTTTGACATCAAGAAAAAATAGTTTTCCTCGGTAATACGTTCTACAGGCCTTTTACAATCCGGACAATTACCAGTTACGACTTCCTTATCAGTCCAGAATCGTTCATCCGGTATGCAGTACCACCCCGAATATAACCTTTTTTCTATTTCACCCTTTTCCCATAACTTTTGCAGTAGCGATTGTACGGTCTTTACATGTTCTGAATCTGTAGTGCGTATGAAGACATCGTTTTTAATATCGAGTTTTGACCAGAGTGTTTTGTAATTCTCCACCATAAGGTCAGCATGCTCTTTTGGTGACCGGCTTTTCTCCTGCGCTGCCTTTTCAACCTTCTGGCCGTGCTCATCAGCGCCTGTTAAAAAAAATACCTTTTTGCCTTTTACCCTGTTATATCTCGCAAGGATATCGGCTGCCACAGTTGTATATGCATGGCCTATATGCGGGATGTCATTTACATAATATATAGGTGTGGTAATGAAAAACTTATTTCTCACTGGTTAGTAAGTTTTCTGTTGCGTTTTTTCCTGTGCCTTTTAAACTTCTTGTATTTTCCTTTATGTTCTTGCTGTTCAGGTTGAGGCGCAGGGCGTTGCGACTCTCGGTGCGAGTCAATCCCGACAATACCGGGTTGGGCTACAGGTTCTTCTACTTCTTCAAGAATGTCACTTGAGGTGACAATCATTTCAAGTGGCTCTGCATCTTCGGAAATAGACATGGAATTTTCCTCTGACAGGGCAACGTCCTCTGGGAATGTCTCAGAATACTCAAATCCCAGGCAACACATGAGCCTTCCGCAGACTCCGGATAACTTACCCGTGTTCAGGACTAGTTCCTGCCTCTTTGCCATCTTGATAGAAATAGGTTCAAACGATGTCAGGAATCTTGTACAACATAGTTCCCTGCCACATATCCCGAAACTACCTATCATTTTTGCCTCATCCCTAACACCTATCTGTCTCATCTCTATCCTTGTCTTGAACTTTGCAGCAAGGTCCTTGACGAGCTCCCTGAAGTCAATCCTCTTTTCTGCGGTGAAATAGAAAATAATACGTCTTCTGTCAAGGGTTACCTCCGTCCAGATAAGCTTCATTGGAAGCCCACGTGCCATTATCCTCTCAAGGCAGTTATTCATAGCTTCAATCTCGAGGTTCCTGTTTTCTTGTCTCTGATGAAGGTCTTCTTCAGTTGCCTTGCGAATAATCTTTTTCAGCTTTCTTTCATACTCTTCCACCGTATGACGATCAATGACGACATTGCCTATGTTGAGGCCGAGCTCTGACTCTACGACTACAAGGTCACCTTTGTTTACATCTATACCGTTTACCTCAAAGTCGTATATCTTTCCACAGGGTTTGAAACGTACTCCGATTACTTCAGGCATATTTAACATCCATTGTCTTTCTCAGCAATGAAGCTGTATAGTTCCATGTGAGGGATCTGTTTAGATTGAACTTGAAATATCTCATTAATATATTTATTTTTTGATAATTTTCTATTATAACCTTTAAATCTATCGAACTGCTTAACTTATTTAAATAGTCTTTAAAATCAATATTAATAAGGTTTGTTTCATCCTGAGTTATCTTTATTATAGCCATATCTCTGAAAAGGATAAGTAAAATGTCGAACCATCTTTCCATTTCTTCTTTAGATGTCCAACCATCTTTTTCTACATTTAGCATCCCTTTCAGGAGTTTTATAAACCATGCCCTATCTTCTATAAGGTTTCCTGCGATTGCAAGACCCGGCCTTCCCATTGAAAGCCTGACGAGAGTCGAGAGTACTTCAGATGTCTTTTTGCTGTATTTTTGACTGCTGATCTTTATGACTTTTCTGCATGCCTCGTGAGAAAGGGGCGTAAAGTTTACCTTTGAACATCGAGACCTTATTGTATCTGGCAGGCGGTCGGGGTTTGATGATATAAGGATTATCAGGCTGTCTTTTGGAGGTTCTTCAAGGGTTTTAAGAAATGCATTTGCTGCAAATGGATTCATAGTATCTGCTTCATCTGCAATAACAACCTTATTCCTGCCCTCAAACGGTTTAAAAGAAAGTATGTCGTTGACCGCCCGTATCTCCTCAATCCTAATCTGACCACCTTCAGGTGAAATGAGTAAAAAGTCAGGATGAACTCCAGCATTAATCTTCTTACACGAGGGACATTCATCGCAACAGTCAGTGAATAGTGAATACTCATTCATCCCCCCATACCTCCCCTGATCAAATCCCCCCTCACCCCCCTTTTCTAAAGGGGGGATGGGGGGATTAAGGCAATTCACCGCCTTTGCAAGATTGATGGCAGTAAATTTCTTGCCAATGCCTGATTCTCCTATAAATAGATACGACGATGGTAACCTACCTCTCTGAATGGTTCTAAGAAGTATGTTTATTGCCATGTCCTGTCCTATAATGTCTCTGAACGCCATATTAATTAACCCAAATAATACAAATGGAAGATGCAGATGTTGTGGAAAAATTTATTTTTCGATACCTTAGTGTACCTATAACTAATGGTTTTCGGAATATTTTATCGAATATAACAAATAGAGATATTTTCAATAAATTTATCGAGTTAAATAAATTTTTGAACAATGTCTGCATCTTAGTTAATAAAATCCATAACTATGCTAACTATTTTGCTATGTATTTCCTCTATGCCCTCTGAGGCATCTATTAATTTTATTCTCTCAGGTTCTTTTGATACAATCTCGAGATAACCACTTCTTACCCGTTTATGAAACCCTACATCCTCGAGTTCTAACCTGTCTGACTTTTTAATACCTCTATTTCTCTTTAAACCAATCTCTGCATCAATGTCAAAGAGTATTGTAATATCAGGTTTTACACCTCCGGTTACAACTTTCTCGATAGAATATATGAGACTTAAATCTATCCCCCTTCCATAACCCTGGTAGGCTACTGTCGAATCAACAAACCTGTCTGTTATGACAACAAAACCTCTTTTTAGTGCAGGAAGAATAACCTCCTTTATATGTTGTGCACGCGAAGCATTATAGAGCAACAATTCTGTAACAGGCGTCATCCCCTTATTTTCTACAGAAAGGAGTAACTCTCTAATCTTGAGCCCAATTCGAGTGCCCCCAGGTTCTTCTGTAAGTATAACTTTATATCCTTTCTTTAGGAGATATTCACAAAGGAGTTTTGACTGAATTGTCTTACCCGCACCTTCAATTCCCTCAAATGAAATAAATATTCCTTTCATAGTGAACTACCCTTTATTAACCCCTTTAATTCAACCAAAGTCTTAAAAACCTTCAACGTCTCTTCTATACTCTTTGATCCTGTGCCACATGAGGGTGTCAGCATTATCTGTGATAATAACAAGGTTGCTGGTATTGACTTCGATAATCTATCCACGCTGTTATCAAAACGCCTCTTAATCGAGTCAAGGCTTTCTTCTCTTATTGAATCAGTTGTCGGTATGATTCCCCATGCAAGATATCCACCACCCTTAAAAAATTCTGTGAATTCTGCTGGATACATCGAGATTGTCTCAATATACTCATATGCATCGAAACTGATAATCCTGATATCACTGTTTATTACCAATGGCCAGTCAGCTTTACCACAGCAATGAATCCCGGGGATACCCCCTGCATTCTTAATGGCATCTGTTATTTCTCTTAACAATCTCAGGGTCTCTTCAGGGTCTACACCAATATAACTTGTACTTCCAAGTGCAGAAAGAATAGGCTCATCTATAAATATAATTATTTCTTCACCATAGGGCTTTAATATTTCTATCTGCCATCTAATCTTTGCCTTAAGTAACATAAGAGAAATCTCCCGGAGCTCTTCGTCAAAATAGACTGGTCTTCCCACAGAATCTTTTAGTCCGAGGCTAAATGTCAGCGGACCAGTAATCTGTCCTTTAAGGGTTTTTAACCTCTTATTCTTTAACAGTCCTATAAATGTATAAAGCCCTTTTGCATAGCTTTCAGAAATAGCAACCTTCCAGTCTTCTGAATAGGTTTCGTAGAACCTTGTAAGGGCATCACTTCTGTTTCTTTCTATCCATATGGTTTCTTTTCGCTCATCAATCTTTATAAACGGCATACCTTCAGAGAACTGGGGTATCATTGATTCACGAAATGATAACTTAGGAAGCTGAGGCCAGAAGGGTATGTCAAATGTATCAAGCACGAGCTTGCATGCTTTTTCAGGTTCCGTATATGGTAGACTTCCAATACCTGTCGTCATAAATGGCGTAAACATTTTATATTTGGACAAGTATGATTCTAAGAGCATTTCTTAATCAGTGCCTTATTTACTCTTTCTCCGCTGGAATTTTGTTTTCTTTCTCAGTTTGTCGTGTTTATGCTTACTCATTTTCTTCTTACGCCATTTTACAACGTTTCCCACACATCTACCTCCTTATAAAAACAATAATTAGCAGTCAGTAAAAGCATAAGTAAATTTTCTCCTGTCTCCTATATTCTATCTGCTATATTCTCTGGCCTGATCCATAAATGCCTCGATCTGTATGTCTGTTGAAGGTGACTCTGTCCCATCATAAGGTATACTGATGTATGGAACGCCATAGTCCCTGTACACCCCTCTCAAGATTGCAGTAACAATAGTACCCGGCATGCAACCAAAGGGCATAGCATTTATAACGCCCGAGGCCCCTCTTTCTAAAAGATCAATACATTTCCCGATACTTAAAATAGCCTCACCTTCAAATGAGCTATGCAGATAAGGTGATGCCTTATTAAGTATCTCTTTCGTTTCAGGCTCTTTCAATGTTTTCAGAAAACCGTTAAAATGTCTTGCAAGTTTATGCTCTATCCTCTTCTGGAAGAATTTCTTCAAGAGGAAATTAATAATATCAGACCATTCCTTTTTTAACAATGCCTTCTTTAAGCCCATGAGGTTTATATAGTAAATCCATTCCTCTACTGGCGCTAGCCATACCTCACCACCCAATGACTCAACCTTTCTTATAAGGTTCTCGTTAGAGAATTTATGGGACCTAACGAATATCTCACCAATTATTCCAATAAGAGGTTTTCTGTCTTTGTGCTTGGGAAGGTTCTCAAAGTCTTCTCTTATATCCTTCAGGATTTCCTCTAAATTACCATTATTACTTTTTAAAGAAAGGTATAACTTTTGTAGATAATTTTTATATAGCTCATCTGCAAACCCTTTATTTTTTTCGTATGGTCTAACCTCATGGAGGCATTTGTTAAGAAGTTCGTAAGCAATAATACCTCTCCATGCGTGCATTGTGAAATCCTTGCCAACAATTCCAAGGTCGCTGTAAAAAGTTGTATCCTGGTTTGGTGAAAATATAGGCACATCCGCATAACCAATGCTATCAAGAACCATCCTGTGGAATACATTATACTGACCAAATCTACACGGGCCTGTGCCAGAGGGCATGAAAAAGGCACTTTTCCCAGGGATAAAATCAGGTTGCATGACCTTTTTTATCATATCACCTGTGGTGACTGTACATGGATAACATCCCTTGTCCGAGACATATTTCCTTCCCATGTCTGCGGTCTCTTTATCAGACTCAGGGAGAACCTCGGCATTAATGCCACAGTGCTGAAATGCAGATGCAAGGGCAAATGCATGGTCTGACATACGGGGTATGTAAATGGTACGTGAGACGTGAGACGTGAAACGTAAGGCGTTAGATGTGATATCCTTTAAACTTTTATCTTTACCTTGAACCTTGAACCTTGAACCTTGAACCTTGTTCTGGATGCTGTCAATGAATGCTTCACACCTTGTTATTATGCCTGCATCTGCACTGTGTTCATCAATCTCCAGATGCAGGAAGGGTTTTCTGCCCATTTCCTTTTTGAAATATTTCAGAATAAACGAGTCAGGTCCGCATAAAAAATTCCCTATATAAATAGCATAAAGATTTTGGGTATCTTTTATAAATCTTGCAGCCTTAAGTATCATCTGACCAGATCTCCAATACATATTAGGCCACTCACTGTCGATTGTGTATCTTTCGAGTGGCAGGAAATCCATGGGGATTGAAGAAATGCCGAGATCCGCAAGTTTTTTAGGTATTTCAAGATTTGCGCCATTGTCAAGGGCATTATACGACCTTCCTATGATCGCGATAGTAATATCCTTAATTGATGATAAAAATTCATCACCTTTTGCCTTTATAGCATTATTGAACTCATCCTGCGCTTTAAGTGCATTATCAATCGCTATAGATATTGAAGATTTACTTATGCCGAATGGTTTAAAGGCATTCTTGAGTTCGTTTAACAGAAATCTCTTGCCAAGTCTTAAATTTATTTTCGGAGAAATTATGTTTATTCCATCAAATGCAACCTTTGAGACGTAAGGAATTGTCTGTATATGAGGGCAGGCAAACCCCCTATCAAAGCGGTCTTCTGGTGTGTTGAGATTAATAAAGCTCGGTAAAAATATTGTATCTACACTTTTATCAAGCAAATAGCTGATATGCCCATGTGCAACCTTCACAGGGAAACACGCCTCTGAAAGAAGACGTTCAAGTCCGAGGTTAATGATCTGTCTATTCGTCTTTGGAGAAACCTCTACATCAAATCCGAGCTCCCATAAAAGTGTTGTCCAGAAAGGAAGATAATCATGAAAGAAGAAGATATAGGGAATGCCGATCTTCGGTTTTGAGTTTTGAGTTTTGAGTTCGGAGTTATCACCCCCTCCCTTACCCTCCCCCCTCGAGGGGGAGGGGTGGGTGGGTGGGCTGACTTCTGACTGTTGACTATTGACTATTGAGTGTCTTTGCAGATGTTCTTTCCACAGCATTTCATCTCTGAATGAAAAGAGGTCGGGGAGGCTGGATGTCTTTTTCTTTCTTATATCATATTTTTCGCATCTTCCTCCATAAAAGAGAAAGCCTGTTTCGCCAGCAATCTTCACCCTGTTTATTTCACAAATATTAGGGCAGCCTTTACATTCAAATGATGATATCTCGTAAGGCCTTTTTGAAAGTTCAAACCCCTTGAATTTAGTCTTATCTTTTACATTTCTCATTGCAATTAATGCCATACCTATTGCGCCAGCGACCTCGTGGTGAGATGGAACAGGTATCTTTTTGTCGAGGTAATTCTCGAATGCAGCAACAACAGCTTTGTTAAAGGCAACACCACCTAAAAAAGTTATATTTTCACCTATCGCCTTTCCTGCAACAACCCTGTTTATATAATTCTGGACAATAGAATATGAGAGACCTGCAAGAAGGTCATTCCTGTTAACACCTTTCTGGAGATTTGCCAACAGGGAGTTTCCCATAAATACAGTACACCTTTCGCCAAGTCTGCAAGGATTTTTAGAGGAAAGCGCAGACTCTTCAAATTCTCCCTTAATCGAGATATTCAATTTTTCTGCCTGTTCCTCGAGAAAAGAACCTGTTCCTGCTGCGCATGCCTTGTTCATCTCGAAGTCAACGACAACGCCATCTTTAAGTGATATGAATTTTGAGTCCTGTCCACCAATCTCAAAGACCGTATCAATAGTTTTATCAATAAATACCGCAGCTACCGCATGGGCTGTAATCTCATTCTTTACCATATCAGCGCCAACATAGTCAGCAATCATGTATCTACCTGAGCCTGTTGTGCCAACACCCATTATCTGGACCTTATCTCCAATCTCCTCACCTACCTCTGAAAGCCCCTGTCTAACTGCCTCTATAGGCCTGCCTGCTGTCATAAGGTATCTTTTTGAGAGGAGTTTTCCATACTCATCTATTACAGCAAGATTAGTGCTGATAGAACCAATATCAATGCCGAGATATGCCTTAATTCGTTCTGAGCTTGGTCTGCCCCCCCACCCCTGCCCTCCCCCTCGAGGGGGGAGGGTGAGGGAGGGGGTGATGCTTGATTCTTGATCAGAGTCAATCAAGGGCGGGTACCCTGCCTCGATGGGCCTGGGTAATTTTAGAAATTCCTCAAGCTTTGATAGGTCAAAATTTTGTATCCTGCCCTCATGCATGTTCTTTAAAGCAGCGCCGATTGCTCCCGTAAGTGCGTAATCCTCAGGGATAAATAGCTCGTCGAGTTCGAAGATTTCCTTAAAGGCCCTGACCATCCCTTTATTTGCTGCAACTCCTCCCTGAAAAGATACCGGAGGTATCATCTTTCTGCCTTTTAATATAGAGCCTTTGAAGTTCCTCGCAAGGGCAAAACAGAGACCGGCTACAATATCTTCAACGGGTGTTGCTATCTGCTGGAGGTGTATCATGTCAGATTTTGCGAATACACTACATCTTCCTGCAATCCTCGGTGGCTTTTTTGATTTCAGCGCAAGCTCGCTGAATTCTTCTATTGTAAGCCTTAGTCTTTCTGCCTGCTGGTCGAGAAAGGAGCCTGTGCCAGCGGCGCAGACGGAATTCATGGAGAAGTCTCTCACAGAGCGGCCGTTTTCACCTAAGAGTATAAGTTTCGAATCCTCCCCTCCCATCTCGATTATCGTCCTTATATAGGGAAAGAGTTTGTGTGTGGAATATGCCTGGGCGACAATCTCGTTGACAGATACTATACCAAGGATGGAAGCGATTAACTTGCCGGCAGAGCCAGTGATTGATAGTGACCAGTGACCAGTGACCAGTGGCCTGTTACTCGTTACTGTCTTAAGGAGTTCGAGGGCAACATTGAGCGGGAGCCCCTTGTGCCTTTCGTAATGACTGTAAAGCCTGTTACCTTTTTCATCAAGGATAACAAGCTTCACACTACCAGAGCCTGCATCAAGACCGATGAACCTCATCCCTGCTCCAATTTTTTGAAATTATAACAATTTCGGATTTTTTTCCTCAAACTTTTATAACCTTTTGTCTCTAATGGTTCAATATTGTGGTGTTTTATAATTTGAGCATATTGCTATTTCATAACTCTTTTCAGATAATGAATAATTAAAAGGAATATGACAGGATATAATATTTATAAGCAATTCTCAAACTCAGCCATTAAATACAAGGACAATATCGTCTTCAATTACTTTGATCAGACATGGAAGATAATCACATATAATGAGCTTTTAAGCAACACAAAAGGCACCGCATCCTATCTTATAAAAAGTAAAATAAAAAAGGGCGACAGGATTGCAATTATTTCTGAGAACAGGCCAGAATGGTGCACTTCATATCTTGCCATATCTTTGTCAGGAGGGATTGCAGTTCCAATAGATGCTCAGCTTGGATCTGATGATATAAAAAATCTTCTTGCTGACTCTGGGTCAAAACTAGTATTTCATAGTTCAAAGACTGAAGAAAATGTAAGAAAAGCAGTTAGAGATCTTCTCACTTCTCACTTCTCACTTCTCACTTTAATAAACTTCGATTCACCCGAATTTAAGGATATATGCAAAACCCCGGCAATTAATAATTACCCGGAAGTTTCTGGGGAAGATGTTGCATCACTTATATACACGTCTGGCACAACAGGCATACCAAAAGGAGTACAACTTACGCATAAAAACTTCTGTTCAGATGCAGAGGCTATTGTAAAGGCTGAAATTGTTACACATAATGATAATGTTCTTTCAATATTGCCGCTACATCACACCTATCCATTTATGTGTACATTCCTTGTACCGGTTTTATTAGGTGCTTCTATCACATTCCCACCAGGCCTGAAAGGCCCAGAAATCATGTCAACAATAAAGAATAAAGGAGTAACCATTCTTATTGGAGTACCACAACTTCTCGAACTTATAAGAAATGGAATCCTGAATAGGATAAAGCAATTACCCGGCCCTTTACCAAAAATAATGATTGGCATTTTAAAGCTCTGTGGGAATCTTAAAAAAAATTCAAGGATCAATATGGGGAGATTAATTTTCAAATCAATTCACAGGGCACTCGGTAAAAGGTTCAGGTTCTTTGGAAGCGGAGGTGCAAAACTTGATCCTGAGGTGATGAAAGACCTTGAGGCATTTGGTTTTAAAGTTGTTGAGGGTTACGGCCTGACAGAAACTTCGCCTGTCGTTACATTTAACCCGATTACAAAGAGAAAGGCAGGTTCTGCGGGCAGGCCCCTTCCATCTGTAGAGATAAAGATAATAGATCCTGAAAGTCATGAGGAGTTGGGTGTAATGGAAGAGGGTGAGATTACAATAAAAGGGCCTATGGTTATGAAGGGCTATTACAAAAATCCCCAGGCAACAGAACAGGTAATAAAAGAGGGATGGTTTTTTAGCGGAGACATTGGATATATGGATAATGATGGTTATCTATTTATAACAGGACGCTTAAAAGAAGTAATTGTTCTAAGCTCAGGGAAAAATGTTTATCCAGAGGATGTTGAAAAACAGTATATGAAAATCCCTCTTATTAAGGAAATATGTGTAATCCCCTTACCCCCCCCTTTAGTAAAGGGGGGCAAGGGGGGATTAGATATTATTGAATCCCTTCACGCAGTAATAGTGCCAGACTTTGAGTATGCAAAAAAGGCACAGATCGGGAATCTACATGAGACCCTGAAATGGGAGGTAAATAATATCTCACTCCATATGCCGCAGTATATGAGGGTAAAAGGATACACCATTTATCCTGATTCCTTGCCGAGAACCCCTCTCGGTAAACTCAGAAGGTTCATGATTAAAGACCTCATAAAAGCAAAGAGCGAAGAGCGAAGAGCAAAGAGTAAGGACAGAAGACTCGTGGAAGATGAAATAGGTAGGAGGGTTGTTAGATGTATAACATCTTTGCTGAAAGAGAAGATTCAAATACAATCAACAGACAATCTTGAGCTTGACCTCGGGTTTGACTCATTGGCCAGAATAGAACTTGTTGTTTCACTCGAAAAGGCATTCTCAATGAAACTTCCTGAAACCTTTGCATCTGAGGTACAGACTGTCGAGGAACTTGTTACAAGGATAAAAGAATATGGAATACGTGGTGTTGGTAGGATTGAAGAAATGCCAATGTGGAAAGACATCTTAAATGCAGAGCCTAATTTTGATGACAGAAAAAAGGTTGGACTTCATCACGGTTTTTTAGACTGGCTGATAATCCTTATTTGTTTAAGGCTGATAAAGATTATCATGGAAATATTTTTCAGACTAAAAGTCGCGGGTCTTGAAAATATACCTGAAAAAGGACCTTATATCATCACACCCAATCACACGAGCTATCTTGATGGATTTACTGTTGTTGCTGCACTTCCATCAAAATCATACAGGGATTTATATCCCTTGGGTTTTCAAAAATACTTTACAGGTACGTTTAAGGAGTCATTTGCCAGGCTTGCCCATGTTATTCCGGCAGACCCTGAAACCTATCTAAGCAAGGCACTCCAGATGTCATCTTATATCCTGAGAAACGGGAAATCCCTTTTGATATTCCCTGAAGGGGGGAGGTCTTATGATGGTGAGATAATGGAATTCAAAAAGGGGGTGGGCATACTGTCTCTGGAACTTAATGTGCCCGTTGTTCCGGCCTATATCAAAGGCTCATTTGATGCCTTGCCACGTGGTGCAATATGGCCGAAATTTACAGAGATGAAAGTCATATTCGGAAGACCTTTTTATAAAAATGACTTAGACATCTCCAGAAAACCAGAGGGAATGGATGATTATCAGTTCTTTGTCAATGAGTTAAGGGAGAGGGTGAAGGGGTTAAAAGAACTGAAGAAGAGTATAATGATCTGTTGAACTAAGCCGCTAAGGCGGCAGCTTTAACAGCCTCAAGCAATAAGCCTTCAAGTCGTAATTCTGCGTTTAATAACC
>PEUB01000127.1:862-7472 GCA_002780895.1 Nitrospirae bacterium CG02_land_8_20_14_3_00_41_53 | reverse complement strand
TAGAATACTTGAATGTGCCAGGGCATCAAATTCCAATCTTATAATAACAGGAGACAAACATCTTCTTTCATTAAAAGAGTTTGATGGTATAGGAATTACAAGGATTGCAGGATTTTTATAGGCAGGGAGGGGCAGGGGGTCAGACTTGTTTATTGCGATTCTCATATTCGCATTTCAAAGTTATAAACACCTGTGTTATTTCCGATTTGTAAAAAACTCTTTGGGTACATTCTATAATGCATTTCGATGGATAGCCGTTCAATATCGCTTCTGTCATAACTTTTTAAAGAAATAAAGAGGGAGAACGCAATGGCAAAGCCGATCAAAGAAACACCTATTCTGAGTGGGAAAGAAGCAGAACATTTTTTTGCCATGGTTCGGAATGAAGAGAGCAGGAAGGTTTCGGACGCGGCAGGTTAGAAGTTCGGGAGCGCCTATCTCGTTGTAGCACATTCACCTTATCTTGTCATTATCATAAATTATCTCTTTAATTGCCTTTTTTCTTGTTCGTTAATTGTCTGTTGCGAGTCATTCATGAATTTATTATTACTGCTCCTTCCTTACCCCTTTAAACGGCTCTTTATCCGCCTTCTGATCAATGTATCTAAAGATTTTCACCAAATATTTGAAACACCCTCTATATTTTTAAAATGCTTAACATCAAATGTAGCCACTTTTTTAAAATCTTTTGCCTTTATATAGGCAATGTTGTATGCATCAATGAAGTCCATTTTCCCTGAAGAATAAAGGTCAATCGCTTCTTTGACTCTTGAATGGTTAGCCACTTTGAGGTTTTTTGTTTCGAGAATCGTTTCTATCACTTCTTTTATCTCAGATCTTGAAAAATCATAATATGATTCAAGAACCCACACGATTTCAGCAATCACTAAATCGCTTGTTTCAAGTTTAAGTTGCCCGCTTTCCCCTTTTTCAAAGAGATTCCTCGCCTTATGGTAAAAGGACTCAACATCTCTGATAAAAAATCTCAGAAATACATTGGTGTCAACAAAAATAGGGTTATCCACCCTTTAATCCCTCTTTTGCAACCCTCTTTGCAACAACTTTTTTGGTAAACTCCCTTTCGTCTCCAAATCCAATCTTTCTGCCTTTTGCAATTCCGCCGAGGCTAAGTATGGATTTTCTTTCCTTTTTCTTCAAGATCAGCATGTCATCCTTCATTTCGAATTCAAGACTGTCACCTTCTTTTATCTGCAGGGTTTCTCTAAAAGGCTTCGGTATTGTTACTTGCCCTTTTTTTGTTATCGTTGACATTTTCTTACCTCCAAAATAGTATTACCTATATTGTAGGTATTACCATTTTAAAAGTCAATCCTGCCATAATCGTTTATAATACACTTCTAAAATCAGAATCAGGAAGGCAGTTCTTTGGACAAGGAAGACATTTTCAGGTTAGCTAAAAATCCCAGATTTATTTCAGGGATATATAACTACTGCGACAGGTGGTGCGAGCGCTGTCCTTTTACTTCTCGCTGTCTGACCTACGCAATGGAAGCAGAGGATAACGATAATCCAGCAATTCGCGATCTGAACAGTGAGGCATTCTGGAATAAGTTGCAGTCAATATTTGAACAAACGGCTGAGATGATAAACGAATTGGCGGAGGAAATGGGAATTGATTTAAATTCTCTTGATATGGAATCTGCGTCTGATGATATATCCCTTCAAAAGGCTAAAGCTGATAGTCATGAGCTTGTTATAGCAGCCATTTGTTATGGGAAAATGGTGAATGACTGGTTTGAATCGGAATATCTGTCATTTAAACAAAAAGAGGATGAATTGAATACACTTTTGAAAATCGGTTTAGATAAAGACAGCCTGCATGCTGATGCAGATAGTATTCAAGATGCGGTGGAGGTTATTCGCTGGTATCAGCATCAGATCGAAGTAAAACTTAAAAGGGCACTCGCACAGGATGATCTGTTCGATGCAGGGAAAGAGGATACAATATTACGGAATGACGCAGACGGTTCTATAAAAGTCGCATTGATTGGAATGGATCGCTCTATTGGGGCGTGGGGAAAACTCCGGGAACATTTTTCTGAAAAAACGGATAGTATTCTGGATATTCTTCTGCACCTGGATAGACTGCGGCGAAGGACTGAAGAACTATTCCCTCAAGCAAGAAGTTTCAATAGACCCGGATTCGATACAATGAACTGAAAGTTCATATAATTTGTCAGGGCGTTTTTATGTCGTATGCCTTGATTTTTCTGTGGAGGTTGCTTCGTTCAACGTCAAGGACTTCTGCTGTCTTTGAGATATTCCAGTTGTTTTCCTCAAGCTTTTTTGTAATAAAGTCCTTTTCAAATGATTCCCTTGCCTCCCGCAGTGTTTTAAAGGCAAAATAGTCTGAGCGGGCCGACTCCCCTATAATAAGGTTTTTAGGTGTTATAGTATTTGATGGGGTCATTATAACAAGCCTTTCTATCACGTTCCTGAGTTCCCTGATATTTCCAGGCCAGTCGTAAGCCTCAAGCATCTTTAATCCCTCAGAGGTTATCTTCTTCGGCCTCTGGCCATATTCTGCGGCAAAATACTCAAAAAAATATTCAACGAGTGTTGGTATATCTTCTTTTCTACTCCTTAATGCAGGAACAACTATCGGTATGACATTAAGCCTGTACAGCAGATCTTCTCTGAAATTACCCTTCCTTATCTCCTCTATGAGGTCTTTGTTCGTAGCTGCAATAATCCTTACATCTACCTTTATATCCCTGCTGCCTCCAACACGTTGAAACTCCTGAGTCTCTAAAACTCTGAGCACCTTTGACTGAGTAGAGAGTGACATATCACCAACCTCGTCAAGAAATAATGTGCCTTCATCTGCAAGCTCAAATTTACCTTTCTTTTTTTCGAATGCACCGGTAAAGGAACCCTTTTCATGGCCGAACAGTTCACTCTCTATAAGTTCCTGTGGTATTGCAGCACAATTCATCTCAATAAATGGTTTCTCTGCCCTGTTACTGTTGTCATGCAGGATATGCGCAACAAGCTCTTTGCCAGAACCGCTCTCACCGAGTATCAAAACCCTGCTGTTACTCTGCGCAGCCATATTTATCTGTTCTCTGACTTGTTTCATCTTCTGAGAATCGCCGGTAAGTTTCCATTTTTTTCTAAAATCCTGTTTAATGGCCTTATATTCCATCTCGAGTGTTCGTTTTTCAATCGCCCTTTTTGCAGCCAATAAAACCCTTTCAAGGGAAAGGGGTTTTTCAAGAAAGTCATATGCCCCCATCCTCGTTGCCTTTACCGCAAGTTCTATATTTCCATGACCCGAAATCATGATTACAGGAAGGTCTGGTTTTAATCCTTTAATTTCTTTAAGTGTTTTAATGCCGTCAATACCTGGAAGCCATACATCAAGCAGTATCAAATCCGGGCTTTGTTCTTTTAGCGCCTTTAGTGCCTCTTCACCAGAACTTGATGAAAGGACTTCATATCCCTCATCCTCTAATATGCCTGAAAGGCTTTCACGGATTCCCTCTTCATCATCTACGATGAGAACTGTGGACTCCACCATTTAAATCTCCTTTATGAAGCACCTTCATAAAGTGCTTTCATTTATCGGAATCTCTATTGTAAAAATAGTGCCGTTGGGTTTATTGTCAGTGACCCTGATATATCCTCTATGCTCTGCGATAATCCTGTTTGCTATAGCAAGGCCAAGACCCGTGCCACCTTTTTTGGTAGAGAAATATGGAAGAAATAATTTCTCCTTATCCTCATCCCTTATGCCCGGCCCATTATCTGTAATGTTTATATATGCCCTGTTAGCTGGTATATCAAAATTGAGTATTATATTAATCCTGCCGCTGTCGGTCATTGCCTGTATTGCATTATCAAATATATTTATCATAACCCTTTTAAACTGCTCCCCATCCATTTCTACCATGGGAGAATTATCTGGTATTGATATATTTATCTCTAAACCCTTATAACCTTTGTACAGATTAACCACCTCATCTATTATAATAGGAATTTGGGTTGGAGTTTTATTTATTTCAGGCATCTTACCGAATCTCGAAAACTCATCGACTAATCTCCTCAGACTATCCACTTCCTTTACTATGGTTTTAGCAGAGCGGTGAAAGACCTGGTCAAAGTCAGCATCTCCATGCTCCCACTTTTTTAGCATGCGTTCTGTCGAGAGTTTAATAGGGGTTAGAGGATTTTTTATCTCATGTGCGACCCTTCTTGCGATCTCTTGCCATGTAAGTGCCTTCTGAGCCCTTATCTCAGCATTTATGATTTCGGTAAGGTCATCAAAGACAACGAGGAGGCCGATGTATTTTTGAGAATCCTTGAGACTGGTTATGAAGACCTTGAGGATAACCTTCCTTTCACCTATGATTGCCCTTGCTTCTTTTACAACAGGTTTGAATTCTCGTCCTTCAATCCCCATGACAAGGTTCTGTAGTTCTTTTGAATCTATCATTGACATGAGCTCTTTATAACTTCTGTTCTTAACCTTTTCTTGATTTATATTAAGTATCGAACATGCAGCATCATTTATCATAGATATATTCCAGGCAGTGTCGAGCATAATAACGCCGGAGTTTATGTTATCAAGTATATTCTTTATATAGAGATATGCAGATTGAAGCGCTTCCTTCCCTACTTTTAACTTTATTACCATGTCGTTGAATGAATTTACGAGAAGTCCTATCTCATCCTCCCTGTCGTCCAAATCAACTTTTATGTTGAGGTCACCAGCAGCAACCTGCTCTGTTGCCTGTGCGAGGCTCTGTATAGGATCTGTTATCCCCCTCGTAATCCTTAGGGCAACCCATAGGGCCATGAAAACAACAATCAAGGTAAGGAAGCCCAGGATCAAAAGGTAATTTGTTTTTATCGGCACCTTCCATGATTCGAGTGTTAGATAGTTTTCATAAGCATCCTTAATCTTTTCTACATTATTGGTAATCTTCCCGGGGATAAAGGATTCAACGACTATTACGCCTGTCTGTTTGCCTTTTTTGTATTCCGGCACAACTGCCCGAACTGTATCTCCTTTACCACCTGATATGACCTCGACATCTGCCTTGCCTTCAAATCCAGCCCTTACTGTTTCAGTAGCGTCTTTTGGTATCTCTGTAAGATGTCTGACAGTATAATTGCCAGCAGTTGTTTTGCCTGTAGATAGAGTCTTTGCATAATCAAGGGTCTTTTGTCTTTCAATCTCATAAACAGCTTTTGCTATTTCTATTGACCTGTCTAAAGGCTGTCTTAATTGTGGGGCGAACCATCGGTCTATATAATTTGTGATAAGCCCGCTGGATATAATAAATAAAAATGCAGCAGGTATTAAGGTTAAGACAATAAGAATAACTACAAGCTTTGTTTTAAATTTGTATCCGAGTACTTTATACCTTCTCTCAAAATAGAGTTTTACAAGGCTTTTACCAACAAAGAACATCAGAATTAGTAAGGCGATAATAGTCAGGTTTAATAGTAAAAGGAGGATGAGCTTTGTTAAAAAGGGTACGTCTTTGTGTCTCATGTAATGAAGTTCTACCCCAAAAGACACAATCACTATAAGGGATACAATTACCAGAAAGATACTAAACCGGAGGTTTTTCATTTGGCTGGTCCTATATTAAAAGGAAAAGAGTTCTTTTTGATCTTAAATTCGTTTTCGGGTAGAAAGATCATAAAGTATCCTATTATAGGCGGCAATTTCCTTATTTTAGACTCAATAGTTACCCTGACAAAATATAAGCCTTGTTCAAGTTCCCGTATATTCGTAAGCCTCAGGTCATTTATGCTTACAGCCCATCTTACCATAGATTCAAACGACTTAAACCTTTTTTCTATGAGGGTGCTTCCATCAGCAGAGGTTGCAATATATTCCGTTTTTACAGGATCGCATTTCAGGGTCCTTACAAAGAGTTTACCAAGTACAAATTCATCAGGCCATATCTTCCATACCCTGAAGATATCTATATAAAATCTAAACTCCTTTGCTATCCCGTTCCTCAGTTCCTGAATATGGTTTTCGTCAAGCGAAAGGGCAGTTGTCACATAAATTTCATTGTCCTGTAACTTCACTTCAGGACCTATTATTTCAGCAGCGCTTGACAGCGAAATTGAAAGCAACAAGTAACAGGTGATAAGTGAAAAGCAGAAGATTGATTTAAACTTATTGCTTATTACCATTAACCCATCATTCATATTTTGATATTTATAGCTTGACATCTATATAAAAATTTATTTTCATTATAGCATAGCAAACAGGGTCTGAAAGTTAAAAAGGAGGCGGTATGGAATTAAAGGTGATAAAGATAGATATTCCGGAAGATTGTAATATAATTTTGGGGCAGACACATTTTATAAAGACTGCAGAGGACCTTTATGAGGTCATAGCAACGACTGTCCCTCAGGCAAAATTTGGCATTGCATTCACAGAGGCTTCATGGCCTTGCCTAATAAGGACAGAGGGCAATGATACAGAACTTGTTAATATTTGTGTAAAGAACCTGCAGGAATTAGGGGCTGGCCATATATTTTGCATCTTCCTGAAGAATGCCTTTCCTATCAATGTCCTCAACCAGATTAAGAACTGCGCTGAGGTGTGCAGAGTTTTCTGTGC
>PEUB01000127.1:0-845 GCA_002780895.1 Nitrospirae bacterium CG02_land_8_20_14_3_00_41_53 | reverse complement strand
TGTGATCGATGGGTTCTCTCCTAAAGGCGTAGAGAAGGCTGAAGATAAAGTCCAGAGAAAAGAGTTTTTAAGAAAAATTGGATATAAGCTTTGAGATGCTATCCTTCTGAGTCCCCTCTTGGGAGGGGTGCAGGGGTGGGTTTCCGTGAGGGTGCATATGCTCATAAAGACCAATATCGTTCTTGATGATGAGATTATTGAAGAAGCTAAAGAACTGACCTCTTTAAAGACACAGAGAGATGTTGTTGATTTAGCACTGAGGGAGCTTGTAAAGAATCTGAGGAAGAAGAAACAGTTGAAACTCAGGCGTAAAGGATTATGGGAAGGGAATTTCAAAGAGATGAGAAGGAAGAGATTTGATACTGCTTGATACGGGGCGCACTACGAGGGTTCGCAGCCTTATAGGTAAGCGCAAATGTCTCGACAATCAATGAAAGAGTGCATTCATTCCTTGAAAAAAATAAATAAATCCTGATACCTTAATGCATGCCTGAGCAATCAAAATTATTCCTCTGGAACAATCAAAACCTATTCTCAAACAATTACCTTGAACATCGTCTTCCGTCAACTGCTTTATGGATTGAACAAAAAGAAAAAGCTCAAGCCACCTTTGATGCGATAAAGAAATCGTATGAAACGATCAAAGCCTTAAAGCCTGGTCCAGGGCAGGAAGCAGAATTAGAAGACAAGTTTATCCGTCCAGTGCTGACAGCCCTCGGCTATGAGTACAGTGTTCAGCCTGTTACAAAGAGAGGTTTTAAAAAGAAACGGCCTGACTATGCCTTATTCAAGGATGCCAAAGCTATCAAAGCAGCGAGCGTTGATAAAGAAAACCTGCAGAAGTT
>PEUB01000112.1 GCA_002780895.1 Nitrospirae bacterium CG02_land_8_20_14_3_00_41_53 | reverse complement strand
AGGTAAGGCTCTTTTTTGAGCACAAACAGGTGGCAATGCATCTGAGGGCAGAAAGGAAGGGAGAAAGGGTTACACTTCAGGATCACTTACCACCAGAGAAAGTAGCCTACATCATGCAGGCGCCATCCTGGTGCAGGGAGAGGGCAAAGCAGATTGGGGAAAATACAGGTTCATTCATCGAAACTTTACTCTCGGATAAACCATTGAACCGGTTAAGGACAGCACAAGGAGTATTAAGGCTTGCTCATAAGTATGGACCAAGAAGACTTGAGAATGCCTGCGAGAAAGCTCTTTTCTACAATGAACTTCGCTATGGCGCGGTGAAAACAATCCTGGAGAAAGGACTTGATAAAGAGAACCTACCGGAGAGGGCAGTATCAATCCCATCTTCTCCGGGAAGGTTTGTAAGGTCATGGATAGGAGGGGCAGGGTGATGCATCAATTAATTCCATTACTTAAAGGTTTAAGGTTAAGCGGGATAATGGAGACCCTTGAGTTAAGGAATAAAGAGGCTATTGAGCGAAAGGTCTCCTACATAGAGTTTCTTACACTTCTCATCCAGGATGAGATAGAGAGAAGAAATCAGGCAAGACTTGCAGCAAGATTAAGAAGAGCATCCTTCGATCCAACAAAGACCCTTGAGATCTTTGATTTCTCCTTTAATCCAACGATCAATAAGAAAGAGATCTATGATCTGGCAACATGCCATTTCATAGAGAAGAAGGAAAATATCTGGTTTTTGGGACAATCGGGCGTTGGAAAAACGCACCTGGCTCATGCTCTCTCAAATGAGGCGTGCAGGAGAGAAATTGATACTACATTTACCACAGTTGCCAAGATGCTGGGAGATATCAATGGCGGAAGGGCTGATGGGACAATTTCCAGAAGAATGAGGAAATATACCCAGCCCCCATTACTTGTCCTTGATGAGTTTGCACTAAAGCCATTCAATGGATCTGGACCTGAAGACTTCTATGATGTGATAAATGAAAGGTGTGAGAAGAGTTCAACAATAATTACCAGTAATCGCTCAGAAGAGGAATGGCCTCAAGTCTTCAGTGATGCTCTACTTGCAAGCTCAACACTAGATAGATTATCATTCAGAGTCCATAGAATAGAGATAACAGGACCCAGTTATAGAACTAAGGATAGCCAAAGGAGAAAGAGGAGGTAATGTTTGTTGTGGATACTGACGTAATTGACGCTCATATGGAAAACCTGATGGAGAGTGGACACTCCCCACAGGTTTTCCACAATCGCTTGAATAAGTCTACCGACTTATTCACAATTACTTGGATAACTCTTTCAGAGTTACCCACAAGTATCCACAACACTATGAATAATATTTTTATATCCTTTAGAAAACTGACATCAAAAGAAAGGATTTTTAAGGGGTCTATCAAAACTATTTCAGGAGTGCTATCAAAGATAAAAGTGGTGCCCTATCAGGTGCAAATGGGTGGTGCAGTTAGGGTGCTAATTGACA
>PEUB01000046.1 GCA_002780895.1 Nitrospirae bacterium CG02_land_8_20_14_3_00_41_53 | reverse complement strand
TTGAATATGGTTCGGGGATGCATAGATTAAGGGAGATTATCAGTTCAGAGATCTCTGATGATGAATTTGAAGAAAAGCAGAGGATCTATTCGGTAAATTTTTTGAATAAGGAACATCTTTATTATTACGAGATCTACAGGAGAGAGGTAGGTGAAATCCCACTGCCGAAAGAAGGTGAAAAGCCATGTCCTGGATGCAAAGCAGGGATAGAAGTAGATGCTTTTCACTGTAAAGTTTGTGGGTATGTTTCGGACTGGAGGAGTGAATAAGATGAAAGCATTTGTTTCCTGGAGCGGGGGTAAAGAGACATCATTAGCCTGTTATAGGGCAATGCAAAAGAGTTTTGAGATTAGATGCCTTTTGAACATGGTCTCGGAAGATGGAGAGTATTCTCGCTCCCATGGAATTGGCGCTGATTTATTGAGAGCACAAGCAGAAGCGATAGGATCTCCTATTGTTCAAAGAAAAACTACCTGGAATACCTATGAAGAGGAATTCAAAAAAGCTGCTTTAGACCTTAAAAAGGAAGGTATTGAGGCAGGGGTGTTTGGAGATATTGATGTTCAAGAACATAGAGATTGGGTAGAAAGAGTCTGTAACGAGGTAGGAATAAACGCTCTTTTGCCCTTATGGAAAGGAGAGAGAGTAGAATTGCTTAAGGAGTTTATTCAAACAGGCTTTAAAGCAATTATTGTAGCTACTAACTCTGACTTTTTAGGCAAAGAATGGCTGGGCCGAGAGATAAATGGGGAGTTCATAGAAGGGTTAAAAGCTATAGGCGATGTTGACCTCTGCGGTGAAAGAGGCGAATATCATACCTTTGTCTATGATGGCCCTATTTTTAAGAAATCTGTTGAGTTTATTATCGGTAAAAAAGTTTTAAAGGATAAACATTGGTTTTTGGAACTTTTACCTAATTAACACAGAACAATTTTTAAGAAAATAAGAATGAATCAAATTCTAACTTCTTGGAATAGGGGGAAACTATGGGGGTATACCACATAACTTATACGCCTGAGCTAAAAGAGATTTGTCTTTATCTGGATTGTGGCTGTAATTTTTCCTGCCACGGGTGCATTAGTAAATATCATCCTGAGGATTGCCATTTAGATGAAACGCCGAGGCAAACTAAAAATAAAACATTATCCCAAGAAGGGGTTATATCTTACTTAGAGCCCCTCTCTTTTAAAAGGGTAATTTTTTTGGGTCGGGAGCCAACGCAGGATAGAGATTTTTTGCCTCTGGCAAGAATCTTAAAAGAAGGATTTTCTACATATAACATTTTTCTTACCAATGGCTATGAGTTTATGAAAGATAAGGCAATTGATGAGGTCTGTGTAAGTATTAAGGCAATTAGACCAAGTCTTTTTAAGGATTTTACAGGAAGGGATAACCCTCAAAAGGTTCTTGAAAATTTCAAAAGATATTACTCTATTTATTCCCTACGGGCAGAAACCGTCCTCATTCCTGAA
>PEUB01000103.1 GCA_002780895.1 Nitrospirae bacterium CG02_land_8_20_14_3_00_41_53 | reverse complement strand
TAATATCGAGGTGTAATTAATGGTGAGGATTAACGCAATCTTTCCTGAGGATATGCTTCAAAAACTTGATGACATTGCTAAAGATAAGAAAAAAAGTCAGAAAATTTTACAGTTTATAATATCAGTGTTTTTGTGATAACATTTCTTTATGTTGGTTCTTCAGGGAAGTGTGTGGAATTATGCAAGATAAAGCAGATATATAAAGAGTTAGGATTTATGGGATTTTCAACCATTACTAAGAATCACATAAGTAAGGCTACTTGTATGTTATTCCCGCTTGTCGGGAATCCTTCTGAAAAGTATATGAAAGAAACAAGGCAACCGGAAGAAAGATTCCGAACCGATCCCCGACAGGGGGGGGACAAGAGTTGGAATGACAAACAGGTTTCTGCGCCATTGTTGTTAAAATATCCACATAAAAGTCTGAAGAGCCCTTATGTTTAAAAAAGAGAGGGATATCTTACAGAAAATAGCAGAAAAGCTGTCTATTAACAGGAGGATACTGAAGGCTATTGCATATGGTTCGAGGGTACGTGGCGATTACAGAGGCGATTCTGACTTGGATATACTTGTAATTGTAGATAAAAAGGATAACGAGATAAGGGACAACATTTTAGATATATTTTATTCATATGAACTCGAAAGTGATATATCTTTTTCTTTAACCATTTTTTCGCTCGAAGAGTTGGAATTTAACGAAAGACTTAGAAGTCCATTTATTGAAAATATACGAAAGGAAGGGGTAACCTTTTATGACTCTGAATATGGAAGAAAAAAAGACTCTCTCAAAGTATCGTCTTGATAAGGCAGAAAGATTGCTTGAAGATGCTAAACTCCTCTTAAAGGAAGAAAGATGGGAATCATCTATCAACAGAAGTTATTATGCTGTTTTAAGTGCTGCTAAAGCTGCCCTCATATTGTTTGGAATAGATCCCAAAACACATGAAGGTGTAAAAACTATGGTAAGTAAGAAGCTGGTTTTGGATGGTCTTATATCAAAAGAATATGGGAAATGGTTCAGAACACTTTTGTTCGAACGTGAGGATGTTGATTATGCGGATTATGTCATTATTGATCCTTCAGAGGCTGAAGATGCTTACAATAATGCTGTAAGATTCATAGAAAAGGTAAAAGATGTTATAGAGATGCTTATAAAGCAGATCAGTATTAAAGGTGAGTAAAATGGGGATGCATTTGCATCCCCATTTTATGCCCTATTTTATGAAAATGTCTTGGGTGAATATCCCACTGCTCCGCAGTGGGGATGAAACCCTATAAATATATCTGTCGAGCGGGGTTAATGCCCCGTTCGACAGTTCCTTAATTTACTAATACTGCCTTACTTCTTGAATCTCTTCCTCAGAATCCCAACACCCACGAGGCCTGCACCAAGAAGGAGGAAGGTTGAGGGTTCAGTCCACTATCACAGAGTCTTTTCAAGGTAGTTCTTTTTTATATCGGCAAGATATTTGTAGAAATCTTCCATGTGTTTTTTCAAAATGCCAAAAATAACCGTTTCATCAATCTTATCA